>CACYHN010000022.1 GCA_902774275.1 uncultured Bacteroidales bacterium | reverse complement strand
AATGATAGCCAAGACCTTCCAGGGGCTGGAAGAGATTCTTGCAAAGGAACTTATTGAACTTGGAGCCAATGGGGTGGCCATTGGCAACCGAATGGTATCCTTCAAGGGCGACAAAGCCTTGATGTATAAAGCCAATTTTCATCTGCGTACCGCAATCCGTATTCTTAAACCCTTCCTTCACTTCAAGGCCGACAGTGCCGATGAGGTATATGACATCTGCCGTAAGGTGGATTGGGAAAAGTATATGGATCTGAGCGACAGTTTTGCAGTTGACTCAGTAGTCTATAGTGAGGATTTTCGTCACTCAAAGTTTGTGGCATACAGGGTAAAGGATGCCATAGCAGACTATTTCCGTGAAAAATACGGCAAACGCCCTAACGTGAGCGTAGCTAATCCGGACCTGACATTCCACATCCACATTTCACATGACGACTGCTCACTGTCACTTGACAGCTCAGGCGAGTCACTCCACAAGCGCGGCTACCGCCAGGAGGCCATGGAGGCTCCTCTGAATGAGGTTCTAGCCGCAGGAATGATACTCATGTCAGGCTGGGACGGCAAGTCAGATTTTGTTGACCCCATGTGCGGATCAGGCACAATTCCCATTGAGGCTGCACTCATAGCCAAGAACATGGCTCCCGGCCTGTTCCGCAGCCATTTTGCTTTTGAAAAATGGAAGGATTTTGACCGTGACCTGTTTGAGCAGATATACAATGATGACTCTGCCGAGCGCGACTTTGAATTCAGCATAAAGGGTTACGACAAGGACCCCAAAGCAATACTTACTGCCAAGCGTAACGCCAAGGCTGCCGGCCTGCTGGATACAATCCAGTTTGAGCAACGTGACTTCAAGGATTTTGAGCCTGTCAAGGAGCGCACCGTAATAGTAACCAATCCGCCATACGGCGAACGTCTGACCGATGACAACCTGCTTGGCCTCTATGAGATGATAGGCGAGCGCCTCAAACACGCCCTTATAGGAGGTGAGGCCTGGATAATAAGCTACCATTACGAGTGCTTTGACAAGATCGGTCTTAAGCCATCGGCCAAAATTCCCCTTTTCAACGGTGCATTGCCCTGTGAACTGCGTAAATATGAGATATTTGACGGCCGATACAATGATTTCCGCGGAGGTGACCGCCGCCTGAAAAAAGATGACCTGCCCACACGCCGCAGTAGCACTCTGCGCCACAAGGCACGTCTGGCAGAGAAAGAGGAGGCACGTAAGGCTGAATTCAATGAAAAGGCTGAAAATACGGAGTTCAGGAGAGAGAGGCCCGGACGCAAACCCTCAGAAAGGAAACCTTTCCGTAAAGAGGGAGACAAGCCTTTCAAAAAGCCAGAGGGAACAAGGTCTTACCGCAAGGATGGAGACAAGCCGTTCCGTAAGAGTGAAGGTGCCAAACCTTTCAGAAAATCATCAGCAGAAGGTAAACCCTTCCGCAAGAGCAGCGGCACAGGACGTCCCGCAGCAAAAAAAGGATTCAAAAAGCAATAAGATATGAAGATTCTGTTACTTGGAAGCGGAGGCCGTGAGCATGCTCTGGCCTGGAAAATTGCCCAAAGCCCACAGTTGGAGAAACTGTTCATCGCACCGGGCAACGCAGGTACCGCAAACGTAGGTGAGAACGTAGCAATCAAAGCAAATGACTTTGACGCCATCAAGGCATTCGTTCTTGACAAGAAGATTGACATGGTAGTGGTAGGGCCCGAGGACCCATTGGTAAACGGTATCTATGACTACTTCAAGAATGATGATGCACTGAAAGCCATCCCGGTTATCGGCCCTTCAAAGGCTGCTGCTCAGATGGAGGGCAGCAAGGATTTTGCCAAGCGTTTCATGCAGCGTCATAATATCCCCACTGCTGCATATCAGACATTCACAGGTGAGAATCTTGAGGAAGGACTCAAGTTCCTTGAGACACTCAAGGCTCCTTACGTTCTCAAGGCCGACGGTCTTTGCGCAGGTAAGGGCGTACTGATCCTGCCCACACTTGAAGAGGCCAAGAAGGAACTTAAGGAGATGCTGAGCGGAATGTTCGGCAATGCATCATCACGCGTAGTGATTGAGGAGTTCATGAGCGGCATTGAGTGCTCAGTTTTCGTATTGACCGATGGCAAGCACTACAAGATACTGCCTGAGGCAAAGGACTACAAGCGCGTAGGCGAACATGACACCGGCCTGAACACCGGCGGCATGGGTTCCGTTTCACCCGTTCCGTTTGCTACCAAGGAGTGGATGCAAAAGGTTGAGGACCGTATCATACGTCCCACCGTTGAGGGTCTTGCTCAGGAAGGTCTGGATTACAAGGGATTCATCTTCTTTGGCCTTATCAATGTTGATGGTGAGCCCAAGGTGATAGAGTACAACTGCCGTATGGGTGATCCTGAGACAGAGACCGTCATGCTCCGTCTTAAGAGTGACATAGTAGAACTGTTCAAAGGCGTGGCTGCCGGTAACCTTGACACCAAGGTCCTGGAGCAGGATCCGCGCTCTGCCGTTTGCGTAATGCTGGTATCGGGCGGATATCCGCAGCACTATGACAAGGGCTATGTCATCAGCGGCATAGACCAGGTAAAGGAGAGCATAGTGTTCCATGCAGGTACAGCTTTCAATGATAAGGGAGAAGTGGTTACAGCCGGAGGCCGCGTGATAGCAGTAAGCTCATACGGCAAGGACAAGGCTGAGGCTCTGGCTCTCTCTTTCAAGGGCGCACGCCTGATAGATTTTGAAAAGAAACATTTCCGCAGTGACATTGGCCAAGACCTCTAAGCCACTGCTACAAATAACAATTAATAACTGACATTTGATAGCCATTAACCTTTAAAGGCGTATCTTTGAGGCTCTCAAATGACAAATAATTCATAGAAGTGATGAATTACAAAAGACTTAACGCCATCATCGGATGGCTGGTATTTGCGGTTGCAGCGGTCACATACTGTATGACCATTGAACCGACAGCCAGCTATTGGGATTGCCCAGAGTTCATAACCACCGGCTACAAACTGGAAGTAGGACACCCCCCAGGGGCACCTATATTCATGCTTACCGCCAATCTGTTCTCACAGTTTACAAGTGATCCCGGCAAGGTAGCCATGATGGTAAACATCATGTCAGCCCTGCTCAGTGCACTCTGTATCCTGTTCCTCTTCTGGAGCATAACCATGCTTGTAAAAAAGCTGGTTGCAAACGGTAAGGAGCCCGATATCTGGCAGATGATAACCATATTCGGATCCGGAATAGTGGGTGCGTTGGCTTATACCTGGAGTGATACATTCTGGTTCAGTGCAGTTGAAGGCGAGGTCTATGCCTATTCATCATTCTGCACAGCTGTAACATTCTGGCTCATCCTGAAATGGGAGGAGAACGCAGACCAGCCTCACAGTTCACGCTGGTTGGTGCTCATAGCATATCTGATAGGTATATCAGTGGGCGTTCACCTATTGAACCTGCTTTGTATTACCGCCATCGTTCTGGTTTATTACTTCAAAAAGAATGAGAATCCTACCTGGAAGGGTGGTCTGCTCGCATTCTGCCTGTCAGGAGTAATTATTGCAGCTGTACTTTACGGAATAGTTCCCGGCATTGTGAAAGTGGGAGGCTGGTTTGAACTCCTGTTTGTGAACGGATTGGGAATGCCTTTCAACACCGGTCTCATCATCTACATCATCCTGCTGGTAGCCATCCTTCTTTGGAGTGTTTATGAGACCCAGCGCGGTGACCGCAAAGCCTATATGTACCTGTCATTCCTGCTTACAATAGCGTTTGCAGGCATACCTTTCTACGGGCATAAAGCCTCAGGTGTTGTTTTGGGTATTGTCATTCTTATAGCCGGCGCCATCTATCTTTATGCAAAGGCTATTCCTGAAAGAATAAAACCTTCAGCAAGCCTGCTCAACACCATAATGCTCTGTGTAATGATGATAACCATCGGTTACTCATCATACGCCGTTATTGTGATACGTTCTACTGCCAATCCTCCAATGGATCAGGATTCACCGGAAGATATCTTCTCACTTGGAGAGTATCTGGCACGTGAACAGTATGGTTCAAGACCTCTGCTTTATGGTCAGGCTTACAGTTCAGAGCCGGCATACGTATATTCTCCTCAAGGCTATTATGAAGCCGATGTCGACATAAAAGGCAAGTCATACGGCCGCAAGGAGAAGAAAAATGAAGGTGAGAAAGACAGCTATTATGTAATGGATGAAAAACGCGAGTGGAAATATGCACAGAATATGCTGTTCCCCCGTATGTACAGTTCTGATGCAGATCATATAGAAGAGTATAAAAGCTGGTGCGGAGGCATTAAAGGTCGCTCTTACAACTATTATGACGTTTATACCGGCAAAAACAGGAAGGTAGTTATACCAACTCAGGGTGAAAACCTTACGTTCTTCCTGCGTTATCAGGTTAACTTCATGTACTGGAGGTATTTCCTGTGGAACTTTGCAGGTCGTCAGAATGACATCCAGAATCATTACGGAGAAAATGAGAACGGAAACTGGATAACCGGTATCAATTTCATTGACAAGAAACTTGTGGGCGGCGATAATAATCTGTTACCTGACTCTTTTAAAGGTAAAGGACACAATGTATTCTATTGCCTGCCTTTGATTCTGGGTCTTTTAGGCCTGTTCTGGCAGATAGGTAAAAACAAGGAAGGTACACAGCAGTTCTTTGTTGTACTGGCATTGTTCTTCATGACCGGTCTAGCCATTGTACTGTATTTGAACCAGACCCCGCTTCAACCACGTGAACGTGATTATGCATACGCCGGCTCATTCTATGCGTATGCCATCTGGATTGGCATGGGTGTAGCCGCTCTGGCTGAATGGCTGGGCAAACTTGCCGGTAAGAAAGCCGCTCCCGTAATTGCATCTTTGATTTGCCTGCTTGTTCCACTGCAGATGGTAAGCCAGACATGGGATGACCATGACCGCAGCGGAAGATACGCCTGCCGTGATTTTGGACAAAACTATCTTGTTTCTCTGTCAGAAAAAGGTAATCCTATTATATTTACAAACGGAGACAACGATACATTCCCCCTTTGGTACAATTTTGAGACTGAGGGGTTCCGTACCGATGCCCGTTGCTGTAACTTGAGTTATCTCATGACAGACTGGTATATAGACCAGATGAAACGCCCGGCATACGATTCTCCTGCTCTGCCTATATCTTTTGAAAGAATTGATTATCAGACAGGAACCAATGATTACGTTAATGTCAGACCAAAAGACAAAGATGAACTCCTCAAGAACAATTCTAAGGAGGCAGTTGATAAATCTTTTGAACTGAACAACGTTCTCAACTACTGGATCAAGAAGAAACATCTCGTTCCCACAGACACTATCTGGTTCAAGATTGACAAGGATGCTGTTCTGCGTTCAGGCATGAAGATTCCCGCACAGTATCTGGGCGCTACCGATGAGGAGACTAAAGCTAAAATGCCGGACAGGATGATTCTCTCCCTTAAAGGAAAGAGGGTTCTGTACAAGAATGAAATCATGATGCTTGACCTGATTGCTCATTGTAACTGGGAAAGGCCTCTCTATATGGCTACAACAGTACCCAGAAGCAGTTATCTGAATCTTGGAAAATATTTCCTGCTTGAGGGTCTTGCATATCGTATCACCCCGTTTGACTGGAATGCAGCAGGCAGTAAGTCTGAATTCGGAGATACTGATGCAGACAAGATGTATGAGAACCTGATGAAATTCAAATACGGAGGTCTGGATAATCCTGACCTTTATCTGGATGAGACAGTTCGTCGCATGTGTCTTTCACTGCGTCGTCTCACCGTACAAGCGGCATCACATCTTTACAACGAAGGAAAAAAAGACAAGGCACGTGATCTTTTGGAAAAGATGGATGCAGGCATTTCAGATAAATTGATGCCTCATAATGATGCTATTTATGGAGCCAGCGTTGAAACAGCCAATCTTTACTATGTATTAGGCAATAAAGAGAAAGCTGTTGAGATACTTAAGAATACATCAGAAAACTATTTGCAGCAGATGGCTTGGTATCTGAGTATGAATAACCGTAATCTCAGCCACTCTTCAAACCAGTTCATAGAATGTGCTAAAGCATTTTCATACATATTCCCGTTGATGGAGGAATACATGGACAAAGAATCATTCCTTGCCATCCAGTCAAAATGGGAAAATATGTGTGAAGAATTTGACAGTCGAATGTAAGGATGTTACTTGAACAGCCAACTCCTATACTAAGCAAGATATACCCGAAAGGCATCTTCCGGAAAAATCCGGAAGAGCATTCGGTATATCTTACCTTTGATGACGGCCCTATCCCGGAAGTCACACCCTGGGTCCTGGATATATTGGATCAGTATGAAGTCAAGGCAACCTTCTTTGTAGTGGGCGATAACGTACGCAAGCACCCTGACATTTACAAGATGGTTGTGGAACGAGGTCATCACATAGGAAACCACACGTTCAATCATGTACGCGGCATGCGTATGAGGAACCATGATTATATAGAGAATGTCCACAAGTGTGACGGTTTTATCTCAACACGTCTGTTCCGTCCTCCACACGGAGTTTTGCGCCGTTGGACATACCGATATATGAAAGGAGACTTTGACATTGTTTTCTATGATGTCATAACCCGTGACTACAACAGCAAGCTAAAGCCCAGGAAAGTACTGGAGATAGTAAAGAAATACACTCGGAACGGATCAATCATAGTGTTCCATGACTCACTGCGCAGTGAGAAGAATCTGCGCTGGGCTCTACCCAAAGCCATTGAATGGCTCCAGCAACAAGGTTACGAATTCAAACAGCTGTAATATCAGAGACCTAGTTCACACAGGACGGAACATATCTGGTCCTGAATCTTTCTTGAGGGTGCCATCTTGACGGCGCCCTCGTTCATTATGCAGAATGCCAGATCACGTCCATCGGCAGTCTTTATATAACCTGCCAGCGTACAGGACCCTGTTACAGAACCGGTTTTGGCATGTACTTTATTAAGGGTTGTCTTATCATTCAAGCGTGTCTTGAGCGTTCCATCGACACCGGATATCGGAAGGCTTTTATATAATATCGGAAACAATTCATTATCCTTATAGATAAAACTGAGCATATCAACCATAAACTGTGGTGAACACATATCGTACATGGAGAGGCCACAGCCGTCAACTATGTTATATGAAGCCGAATACATCCCGAACTTACGGGAAACAAAATTCTGCAAGTATTTTGAAGCTGACTTAAAAGAGACGCCAACAGGCTGCTGGATACGGCCTGTCTGCAGAAACATGGCCTCAGCATACAGATTATTGCTCTCCTTAAGTGCCTCCTTTATAATGGCAGGCAGTCCGTGTGATACGTCTGATATCTCACTTGCCATGACAGGACAAGTACCCCATCCGTAATTGCCGTAACTTATTCCTGCCTCATCAAGATACTGGCGGAACAAAGCGAACGTAAAATCAGCAGAACCTACCACACTCAACTCTTTTGTTTGGCGACGTGTGCAATTACCCTCCACTATCACGGTGTTGTCACCTTGCATCCAGTCTCGGGTTATGGTAAGAGGACCAAGTTTATTATCCTGTGTCTTAGCCCTGTTTATCACCTTGATGTATTTGTTTGAAGGATAGATATTAACATCAGGAGACTTACCCTTGGATGTGGGCTTGACCTCAACACCAACAAATCCCTCATGCACCATAAGCGGTGAGATATAGGGCTGGAAACTGGCAGGAGCATCATCCCAGCACCACCCTGACGCCCAATATGTAGAGTCCATAATAGAGACATCAGCATAAACGGTACCTTCTATCCTTTTTACACCGGCATTCTTAAGGTCACTGACCAGACTACGGAGTTCATGCTCATTAAGCGCCGGATCAAGACCGCCTACAAGATAGAGATTACCGTTAAGAACCCCATTATCAATTGTTCCCTGCATCCTGAGAGAGGTCTTGAACTTATAATCCGCACCTAATGATGACAGGGCCGTTACAGATGTCACTACCTTCTGCACTGAAGCAGGACGGCACATTACCTTTTCGCGGTAAGCATAGAGTGTGGTATCATTCGTAAGGTCATAAACCATCAGAGCGATATCTGTTCCCTCTGGTAAATCTTCATATATGATCTGGTCTATCGATTCTGTCAAAGAATCCAGATCAATGCTTGCAGCCGGCAACGATAACGCCAGCAGCAATGAAAGGCAAAGTGTTATTATGTATTTCATCTCAATATGATACCGATGTTTCCAATCCGTTATTCCTGAGCATAGCAGCAATGCGGTCAAGAACCTCACGGCTTGCTTTGCGCAATGTGGAGACAGGAGTCTCGCGATCAATCGTATAAATCATTACCTGACTGGGTGCTATCCTCTTTAGGGTCTCAATCCATGGTAATACATATTCATCGGTAGTATTGTCCATTTCACGACCATCAAGAGTTCCTGTCAGGAACATGGTCTGGATTATGACATGCCCCTTGAAATCACACAAAGCCTTGATTATGGCATCCAGGTCATAATGACCCACGGGATTGTCAATTAGTTTTATGTACTCAAGGTTCACAGTATCCAGTTTCTGGATATTGTTGTCAAGCTTGAGCAATGCCTTGAAAATGGCGGGGTCTGTCACGCGGGTACCATTGCTGAGTACGCTTACCTTGGCATCAGGGAAAAACTCATCACGCAGAGCAAGCACATCATCCACTATCCCGGGAAACTCCGGATTGGCGGTAGGCTCACCATTGCCGGCAAATGTCAGTACATTAGGCTCAGGGCCTTCAGCTTTCATCTTGACAAGGGTATTGCGTAAGGCTTCATACACATCCTTTCTGGTAGGACGGTGATGCTTGGGGTGATGTTCGCAATTGCGGCCGCACTCGCAGTAGATGCAGTCAAAAGTACATATCTTACCATCAGCAGGCATAAGGTTTATACCTAGTGATACTCCTAAGCGGCGGCTGTGTACCGGACCGAATATTGGTGACTCATACAGCACTGTTGACATAATATAATCTCTTTGTTTATATGGTGCAAAAATACTCAATCAGTGCCTGTTTTCCAAATCAGAACCTGCTAATGAATTGCACCGAAATATCCTCTTTGTGATTGGATGCTATACGTTGTTGTGCAGAGCTTATCTCATCACGGTCCAGATAACATATCCCTCCGGCTTTAAGGCTCAGCTGCAGCCCCCTGCCCAGATTATACCGGATGGTTGCCGCTATACGTACCCCTTTACCGTACAGTGAAATGAAATTATAAGCATACCTTAACCCGCTTTCATAAACAGATATCCTGCTGTCATAAGTGTCAGTAAAGAAAGCTGCCGCTGTAACATCTATATCCAGACTTTCATTAAAAAGGCTCTTGGAATAACTTTGGGTAAACGCCCAGCCATTGGATATGGGTTCTGCAATGAAATCATATCTGGCATAATACAATTGAGTCTTGAGTTCCGCTCCGCTGCGACAGCTATGAGTCCAGCGCAAACGGTAACGGCCTGTCATGCAGTACTCCAACTGTCCGGTATAACTGCAGTCTTTCTGTTTGGATTTGAAACGAGCCGTAGCATAGAGGTTATCCCTGCGCCCCAATTTCCAATCAGCCTCCGCACGCAAATCCATGCCGTTGCTGCCCTCACTCACCCCGTATTTGGGTTCAGGATGCATAAACAGGTCTATATAACAGTTTACCTTAATATTACGGCTGCCATGAGTCAACCCCATAAGCAGACCTGTCTCATTTTGCACACTGCCCTCAGCCATAGCATTGGTATGGAGCGACATATAATCCGGACTGTATGAACGGAACACAGAGTTCATGGTCCACCCGTTCTGAAAGCGTAATGTCTGGGATGCCAGAAATGCCGCATTACCGTCCGACACCGAAAACTCTGCAGCCAAGGCGTAACGGGGACGATGCAGAGCAAAATCTGCAGAGATACCCATGAAACGGCTTCTACCCTTATATGGCAGAGACAGTTTCTCGGCCAGAAATGTCACTCCGTATCTTAAGCCACGATAGCTGTAATGTACATTGGCGGCAAGAGTCCCCAAGTTTGTGTTATCCTTCCTGGACCACTCAAGTTCCGTACGATGGTAACCATCCTCCTTAAAAGAACCTATAACCGTATCACCCTTAAGTGTAGCATCTATGGGCGTATATGCGGCAAGCAGGGTAAATGTAGTATGCCCCTGTCCCCAAGCCACTCCCGCTCCACGCAGATAACCATACTCCTGGGTCGATGAATGGGGTTTGAGACCTTGGATTGTGCGGTCCATGGATGATAGTGCCATACTCTTTCCTGTACTGAATCCCCCGCCCAACAGCAAACCGTATCCGAACTGTGCTTTGTAATTTCCTATCGCAAGTTCTTTAATAAGCCCCATGTCCTTGACGTACAGATAGGGCGACCAGAAATCATAACCTGTGCAGTTACGTTTGAAAAAGGGTTCACCAGCATCCTTATCGGCCGTTATCCCAAACCGTATGCGGTTATGCCAGTTGAATGAGTATCGGACGGAGTGTGACAACCGGTTACCCAAATACTCCCGATTGGGATATCGCTCCAACTCCTCCGGAGAATGATACCTGTATCCGTCCCGCAGATAGAGCGGAATATCCATACGGCCCGCAATCTCACTACGTCCGTCATGCAACACCTCACTGAGACGCAAATTCGGCCTTTTCACCGGTACATCGCCTGCATAGACAAACAGTCTGAGCAACATTCTTGTCTCATAATCCAGGCTTCCGGTAAGCTGCAGTTCTCCTAAGCTCAACATAGGGCCATGCATGTAAATATAAGCATGGATATCTTCTATCTGCTTAAATGTCAGAAACGGAAGTTGGGAGAGCTCTTCACGCGTAGCAGTATTGATGTTAAGAGGCGATTCATGCATTGATTCATACATGAATGAAAGTTCCTCACGGGCATCGGAGGAGAGGTCTTCATCTGAAAGAAGGGTTTCAAGAACATTTTCCCATTCTGTTTCATCCAACGTCTGGAAAAAAACTGTAGCTACTGTACCTGACAGCGCTGCAAACATGGTAATAAACAATCTAAAATGCATATATAAACAGTATCAGACATTTGTTTTTCAAAGGAACGCTTCAAAAATAGGTCTTTTTTGTGATATTTGGTATTTTTGCAGACATGAAACGTCTGTTTATATTGTCACTTGCCTTTTTTATGTGCCTTACTGCTTTTTGCAATACGGCCCATAAGGATGACGACAAGCAAAAACGCGTGCTTGTGGCTTTGGCCACCATTATAGACGGAGATACCGTACCTACATTTGAACTTATGGAGGTAACAATCTATGCCCGTCGTGAATATCCCACCAGCGCACGCAAACAGCGCAAATATGACAAACTGACCCGTAATGTGGTAAAGATGTATCCCATAGCATGTGAATTAAAAGCCATTCTCGTGGAAACCTATCTCTACCTCCAGGGCCTGCCTGATGATAAGGCTCGTGATGAGCATCTTGAGACCGTTGAAAAAGGCGTTTGGGAACAGTATCTGCCGGTAATGAAGAAATGTACACTGGCTCAAGGCAAACTGCTCATAAAACTTGTGGACCGTGAATGCAACCAGACAAGTTATGATCTGATAAAGGCATTCATAGGCGGTTTCAAAGCCAGGTTCTACCAGACATTCGCCGCCCTGTTCGGGGCCACACTCAAGAAGGAGTATGACCCTGAAAATAATGAAGAGGATGCCATGATTGAAGAGATCATCTGGATGATTGACAACGATATGTTGTAACGTTTTTATTACCTTTGCATCCAATTATAAACAAACAATACACAGATGTCATTGCAATGCGGTATAGTGGGCCTGCCCAATGTTGGCAAATCCACCCTTTTCAACTGTCTGTCAAGCGCTAAGGCACAGGCAGCCAATTTCCCTTTCTGTACAATTGAACCCAACGTAGGAACCATCACCGTTCCCGATGAGCGCCTTACAAAACTGGCTGAACTGGTTCATCCGGGCCGTATAGTTCCCGCTACCGTTGAGATTGTTGATATAGCCGGCCTTGTAAAAGGAGCCAGCAAAGGTGAAGGTCTGGGAAACAAGTTCCTTGGTAATATCCGCGAATGCGATGCCATTATCCATGTTCTCCGTTGCTTTGATGATGATAACGTGACTCATGTTGACGGCACGGTCAATCCTGTCCGTGACAAAGAGATTATAGATACAGAGCTACAGATCAAGGATCTTGAAACCATTGACCAGCGTCTGCAGAAGGTTTCAAAACAGGCTGCCGTGGGTGACAAGCAGGCAAAAATAATTTGCGATGTGCTCAATGCATACCGTGAAGTCCTGCTTCAGGGCAAATCGGCCCGTACTGTAACTTTTGATTCAAAAGATGAAGAAAAGATTGCCCATGACCTTTTCCTGCTCACCTCAAAACCCGTGCTCTATGTATGCAACGTGGATGAAGGCAGTGTAAAGACCGGTAACGCTTATGTAGAGCAGGTACGTGAGGCTATAAAGGATGAGAACGCCCAGCTTCTGGTTATAGCCGCCAAGACAGAAAGTGAGATAGCAGAACTTGACAGCTATGAGGACCGTCAGATGTTCCTTGAGGAACTGGGTCTGGAGGAATCGGGCGTAAACCGTCTGGTGAAATCTGCATTCAGCCTGCTGAACTTAGAGACATTCATCACCGCAGGCCCAATGGAGGTCAAGGCCTGGACATACCGTAAGGGATGGAAGGCTCCGCAGTGTGCCGGAGTGATTCACACTGACTTTGAGAAGGGCTTTATCCGCGCCGAGGTAATAAAATACAATGACTACATAGAACTTGGATCTGAGGCTGCCGTACGTGATGCGGGCAAGCTATACGTAGAAGGTAAAGACTATGTGGTTGAAGACGGCGACATAATGCATTTCCGTTTTAATGTGTAAATAACCATTTAATATTCAAATGATTATGGAGAATTTCCTTGCAGTGGTATGGGACCCCGATGTTGACTTTTTCCGTCTGTTCGGCATTTCTATCCGATACTATTCCTTAATGTGGGTTATAGGTCTGTTTGTTGCCTATAAACTTGTAATGAGGTATTATAGACACCGAGGTTATAATCCGGAAGTCTTTGACCCGCTATTTCTGTACTGCTTTCTGGGAATACTCATAGGTGCACGCTTGGGACATTGTCTGTTTTACGAACCGGACTACTATCTCTCTAGCGGAAAGCATGTAATAGAAATGCTGTTACCCATTAGATTCTTACCTGAAGGAGGATGGAAACTTGTGGGCTACAGCGGTCTGGCCAGCCATGGCGGAACAATAGGTATCATTTTAGGAATGTTGCTATACTGCCATAAGTATAAAATCAAGGTATTGGAATGCATTGACATGGTTTGCATAGCCACTCCATTTACTGCAGCATGCATAAGAATAGGAAATCTTGTAAATTCAGAGATTGTGGGTAAGCCTACAGGTACAGATTGGGGATTCATCTTTGTGCAAAACGGGGAGAATTTCCCACGCCACCCAGCCCAACTGTATGAGGCTATAGCCTATCTCATCATTTTCATTATCATCGGCCTCATTTACCGCAATAACAGAGAGAGAGTGGGCAGCGGCTTCTATTTCGGATTCTGCATAGCCACTATCTTCACCTTCCGCTTTTTCATAGAGTTCTTTAAGGAGGTTCAGGTGGAATTTGAACACGGCATGGCCCTTGATATGGGTCAGCTCTTGAGCATCCCGTTCATCATAGCCGGCGTCTGGCTGATGGTGCGCTCCCGCAAGAAATGATGCAATTGGGGACAATCCCCAATTGCATGTACCTAATGGGTCATTTTCCCTTCAGGATTTTCTTTATGTCGTTGAGTTTGTTAAGGGCCTCGATGGGTGTCAGGTTATTGACATCTATTGAGAGGAGTTGGTCACGTATCTGACAGAGCACAGGATCATCAAGCTGGAAGAAGCTCATCTGTAGCCCCTCGCGGTGCTGGCCTGTTTCTACGCTGGGACGTGATATGCCCTTGCCTGTGCTGGCAGCCTCCATCTCCTTCAGGATTGTATTGGCACGTTTCACTATGCTGCGCGGCATACCTGCCATCTCAGCCACATGGATACCGAATGAGTGCTCACTGCCACCGGGAACGAGTTTGCGTAGGAAAAGCACCTTCCCATCAGTCTCCTTTACCGAAACATTGAAGTTACGGATACGGCTGAATGACTGCGCCATCTCATTAAGTTCATGATAATGGGTGGCAAACAGGGTGCGGGCGTGGGCTGTGGGTTGCTCATGGATATATTCCACTATAGCCCATGCGATAGAAATACCGTCATATGTGGATGTACCGCGTCCCAATTCATCAAACAGCACCAGACTGCGAGCTGTCAGGTTGTTCAGAATGCTGGCAGCCTCTGTCATCTCCACCATAAAGGTGGATTCTCCGGCCGATATGTTATCGCTGGCTCCCACGCGGGTGAATATGCGGTCAACCACGCCTATGCGGGCACTGTCGGCCGGAACATAACAGCCCATTTGGGCCAATAGGGTTATTAAGGCTGTTTGACGGAGCAAAGCTGATTTACCTGCCATATTGGGACCGGTAATTATAAGTATCTGCTGGCTGTCACTGTCTATGAATACGTTGTTGGCAATGTAGCTTTCACCCGGAGTCATCTGGGTCTCAATTACCGGATGACGTCCCTCCTTTATGTCAATTACTTGACTCTCATCAACTACAGGCCTTACATAATGGTGCTCGCGTGCCACTCGTGCAAATGAGAGAAGGCAGTCTATACGACTTACCTCTATCGCATTAGTCTGGATAGCCGGCACAAATTCTGTTATTGAAGCTGCCAGATTTGCAAAAATCTGCGATTCCAACGCAAGAATCTTATCCTCTGCCCCCAGAATCTTCTCCTCATATTCCTTAAGTTCCGGAGTTATATAACGCTCAGCATTGACAAGTGTCTGCTTGCGTATCCACTCCTGCGGAACCTTATCCTTGAAGGTATTGCGAACCTCCAGGTAGTAGCCGAATACGTTGTTGTATGCTATCTTCAAACTTGATATACCTGTCTGCTCTGCTTCACGCTGCTGTATCTGCATCAGGTAATCCTTGCCGCTGTAGGCAATGCTGCGCAATTCATCCAGTTGAGAGTCAATACCCTCTGCAATCACGCCACCCTTGCTTACCTGTATAGGGGTATCGGGACGTATGGTCCTGATAATATTGTCACGCAGACTCTCGCAAAGGTCAATCTTCTTGCCCACCTCACGTAGCTGCGGATTATCTGATGCCTCACAGATGAGTTTAACAGGTTCAAGCTGTTTAAGCGCCAGGCCTAAAGAGAGCACTTCACGCGGATTAATGCGACCCACAGCTGCCTTTGAAACCAAACGCTCCAGATCACCCATGCGTTGCAGTGAATCCGTAAGCGCATCGGCTGTATCGGGATAACGGAACAGATGGTCAACAACATCGAGGCGGTTGTTTATTGCAGCGGTGTCCTTAAGCGGGAAGAGCATCCATCGGCGCAACAGACGGGCACCCATGGGTGAAGAGGTATGGTCAATAACCTTGAGCAATGACACACCGTCTTCATTGTTTGATGATAGAAGTTCCAGATTGCGTACCGTGAACTTATCCAGGCGCACGTAACGCTCCTCATCAATCAATCTGATGGATGAAATATGACCGATATTATTATGCAGGGTCTCTGCCAGATATTCAAGGATAGCACCTGCAGCTACCTTGCCGTTACGCAGGTGATCCACGCCAAATCCCTTAAGGTTACGCACCTTGAAGTGGCGATTAAGCTTCTCGCGCGCAAACTCCTCTGTAAAAACCCAGTCATCCAGTTCACGCAGGCAATAGCGTGGCCCGAATGATTGCTCAAACAGCTGGCGGCGACCACGTTCTATAAGGGTCTCCTTGGGAGCAAAGTTAGAGAGCAGTTTATCTATGTGGTCAGCAGGACCTTCTGCAATCAGATATTCACCGGTAGATATATCCAGAAATGATATACCCCAAGCTCCTTTGCCAAAATGTACTGCAGCCAGAAAGTTGTTCTCCTTGTTCTGGAGAACATTGTCACTCATGGCTACACCAGGGGTTACAAGCTCAGTTATGCCACGCTTGACGAGTGTCTTGGTCAGTTTAGGGTCTTCAAGCTGGTCACAGATAGCCACACGGCGGCCTGCACGGATAAGTTTGGGCAGATACACATCAAGTGCATGATGAGGGAATCCTGCCATCTCAAGTGCCATGGCACCGTTCTTACCGTTGTTGCGGCGCGTCAGGGTTATACCAAGAATCTCACTTGCTTCAACTGCATCCTGGGCGTATGTCTCATAGAAATCACCGCAACGGAACAGCAGAACAGCATCAGGATGTTTCTCCTTCAGGCTGTAGAACTGCCGCATCATGGGCGTCTCTTCGGGCTTATTCTGTGCCATCTCTGTCAGGTATTATTTCTTGCGTTTTCTGAAAAGGAACAGGGTTGCTATGATAAACAGCGCAATAAGTATTCCAAGTGTTATAAGTGTGGCCTGCATGCTCTTGGGTGCAAATCCCAAAAGCAGCAGTACCGGAAATCCCATTATCATGGCCGGAATGTTCTGGAGCACCAGGTTGTTGGCTGCAGGGGTATGATATCGCGGGTCAATCTCACGCAACAGGATCATACCGTTGCTGGCAGTACCTGTGAGCATTCCGAACATTGAGAAGAAACCTTCATACTTATAATTGGGATAGATACGGAACGATACCCATCTCACATACATGAAAGTGACCAAGGCGCCGAATATGCATACAAGAGTAAGCGGCAGCCATATGGACTTGAGGTTCTCAAAGCTGATGGCGGCGGTGCCGGCAACAATCATTACGTCAAAACAGAATCCGCTCACACGGTTCAGCAGGAACTCATTCAGATACTCCCGGCTCATCCATCCCTTCTTGCGCAGACCTCTGATGGCTATCTTTACAAGTGAACCGAACAAGATGCCCCAGAAGAAATTGAATCCGTAAACCAGCGGTTTAAGTGTCTTTTCACCAAAGTTGCCCAGTTCCAGCTTGCCTATGAATGACATTAGCAGATAAACCAGGAAATAGGTAAGAAGCACTAAACTGACTACAATTGTAAGTTTATCAACAGATTCAGAGTGCGGTAATTCATTCTCCTGCTCATAGTCCTTAATGGTATGACGGCTTTCAGAGACGTTCTCATGTATGGTCAGTTTCTTCTTCCGGTTAAGGATATTCATGTAAACCACTCCTACCACACTGCCCACCAGGAATCCGATAGCCGCAATGGAGAGCCCGAAATCTATGCCGTGAAAAACAATGTCCTGATCAGCTGCACCCAACTGGTATATGGTTCCGAAATTGAGTGCCTGGCCGGGACCCTGCCCGTAACCCATAGGCAGCAATAATCCGCCTGAATAGAATATGTCATTCCCGGCAGAGGGGTTGCGCCACCAGAGGAACATGGGTATGGTTATGAGCAAACCTACAATTCCCTGAATGATGTATGTTGCAATGGTAAGCGTTCCGGTATCAATAACAGTGCGGGTATTGGAACGGTCTGTATCCTTTGACGGACGCAATGACATGGCAATGAAACCCAGAGCCAGAGCATGGTAGGTAACAATCTCCATGAACTTCTTGTCTATTATGCCGTTGAAATCGGCCCAAAGCTTGAACAGCAGGATGATGAGACCACCCAGCAAGGCCGATGGAATAAGGCTGCGGCGCAGTATCTTAACTTTACGGCGCAGGATATTACCCGCCAGTACCGCCAAGGCAATAATAAACACCTGAACCAGTGCGCTCCACACCTCAGGCGCAGCGAACGACGTCACCGCTATACCGTTTGAAGACAAAAACATAACACTCACTTTTCCATTTGTCTTTCAAAGATAATGCAAGCTGAGAGGAGAACAAAACAAACTTGTTTGTTTTTTCTCCCGAGGCGCAGCTTATCTTCGAACGAAGGATTATTTTTCTTTTAAACTCCGCAGGACTATAGGGGTTGGGGACACAACGTTCCGTGGCTACTCCGGACCATTCGATGCCTAAACATCGATCGCCTCCTTTTTAATCCCCTACGGGGCTTAACGGTCGTTGTACGCAACGATGTTCTTAACGGCATCTCGGTGGTCCTACGCTTTACGCCACTTCACTGATGGTCCCCAACCCCCATAGTCCTGCTCCTGCAAATGGAGAGATTTGTTCAAATGGAGAGAATTGCTGTTATTCGCTTTTTATTACTTCGGAAGGATTCTCAATCATTGCACGGCGGATATTGCCGAACACGGTCACGGCAATGATCAGTAGCATGCAAAGGAATACGGAGAGATATACCCAAATGGTGATGGGAG
Source organism: uncultured Bacteroidales bacterium (assembly GCA_902774275.1). Classification (GTDB taxonomy): domain Bacteria; phylum Bacteroidota; class Bacteroidia; order Bacteroidales; family Bacteroidaceae; genus Colenecus. Next base: position 33,054 of record CACYHN010000022.1, on the reverse strand, counting down.
TCTGGCGGACGTAGGTGGAGAGCCAGCGGTGCATTATAGTTGCTCCTACTGAGAAGGCGGCTATTGCGCTCAATATGATTATGGGCAGATACTCTTTAAGGAACATTCTGAGGATATCGCTCATCCTGGCACCGTTTATCTTGCGGATGGCAATCTCCTTGCGGCGTTTCTGGCACAACAGAGCAACAATGCTGTAAAGGCCGCTGATGGCTACGATTACACAGATCAAGGTGATGGTTATCAATAGTAAACTTAACATTGACTCCGACTTTATGTAAGCCATATAACTGATTTCCATATTTTGGGAATTATACGTGGCATTTGGCCTGATTTCACGCATTGTCTCCTCTATTTTATTCTGCAAATCATTCCATCTGACACCCTCCTTGTATTTGAACAGGAAATAGGAATGTGCATTTACCCCTGTTTCATTATTCTCCTTCATGTATTCATAAACCAGCGGAGCAATCTCATTTTTGGGGTTCGAATAACACAAGTCCTTAACAACACCCTTGACAGTTAGCGGATCACCGTGAGAGAATATCTCTTTTCCGACAATCCGATCAGCTCCTCCCAGCATATTGGCAAGGGTTTCATTTATCAGGACTACGTTATTCCGCTCTTCCTGGCTGAACAGTTCACCGGCCACAGGTTCCACTTCAATCAAATCAAGATAATCCCTGTTGGCTTTAATCATTACTATTTTGATGGTGTTCGGTTCCCCGTTGACAGTATCAGCATTGACCGAGGAATATATAGTATAAGAATTTGTGGGATTAAATCCATAAACAACCTTTTCCAGCTCCGGCATCATCTTTAGTTTTTCTCTTGCTGCCATGACATCGGTCTCTGACATACCATACTGATAGCAGTAACCGACATTGTGTTTCTTATATCCCATATCTGATGATTGCAGCAGATGGTTCAACTGTCTGCTGATAACTACTGAACAGAATATGGAGCAGAGGCTCACAGCCAATTGGAAACCTATGCTTATCTTGTATCCGACAGCTGTTCCTCTATTGCTTTCGGTGTTGCCGAAATACCGTGCCAACTGTTTACGCCCGGTCACAGCTATAAATGCCAATGCAACCAATACGGACAACGCCCCTATTATTGCTGCAGACAGAAGATAACTCATTATCATAAATGTAACGGACTTGTCCATTACACTGAGGACTTTAAAGAACGGTAAGACAAACGTACATATAATGGCACCTGATGAGAGTGACAGAAATAAAACTATAATTATTTCAGTACAGAAGAGCATAACAATCTGCCTCATACCGGCTCCGTTGGCATAACGTAAGGAAATCTCTCTGACCCTCATTCTCATTTTGGTGACAAACAGCGTAAAGTAGTTGGTCAGAGCACATACAATCAACACAATGCCCAATAGCATCAGGATATACACATACTGTAATCTTACATTCAATTTTACATCAGTGTAAATATTAGCTTCTTCCCTCACTTTCTTTAAGGGCAGAAGTTTATAGTTCATTTCATTAGATTCTTTGTATGTAAACGTATTACCATCGGATAATGTGATTGAGCCATTATAGATAATGGTATCACTCTCTATTTTCCGGGCCAACATGTGCAGGTTTTCATTACTTACTCTGAAAAACAGATTTGTACATATATAACCCCTGCTATCAAACATTTCCAAATCATATCCCGTAAGCATATCATATGGAAATGAAGTTGGTTTCTGAGGATCCTCTATTACGGATTTGACTCTGAAAAAACCTTGGTGTGTAAACAACATCTGTCCTACTGCGTTACCGCTTTCAAACAGTCTGTCAGCCTGAGTCTTGGTCAAAGCAGCCTCATTCTTGGACAGATGCAGAATATTTTCACCTTCCAATACCTTGATACCAAATAAATCCTGATAATTATCATCAACGCACAGACCTGCCAGGTCAGCAACAACGTTCCCGTCACGGACAACATTGTAATTAACGGACATACATCTTGCAAAATCCTCTATCTGTGGGTATTTCTCTGCCAGATATGCACCGTCAGGATATGAGGTATAACTACTGAAACCCTCTCCTATGTAAGCAGGATTAAGTCCCATTACAAGATAAATGTCATCAGCGTCCCTGTAGAATGAATCATAACTCCGTTCATACCGTATCCACATGAGCGTGAGTGAACAGAAAACCATTCCCAAGGCAATTGACAATACTGCAATAATGCTCTGGGTCTTATACTTGGCAATGTTCCGGAGTGCAATTTTGAGATAATGGCTGAACATAAGGACTGCTGTTATTCTTTGCGGCAAAAGTAAGGGCAGTCACTGCGCTCTCCAAGAAATAATTGCAAAAACGTGCTTTTCAAGCCGAAAGTGTCAAAAAATTGGACACATCAGGGAGACCCTTCTGTGTCTTTTTTGATAATCTTCCAAGATGCACAGAACTTTTGGGGTATCGGTATCGGAAACCATGGCCGCCCGTGGGCTTGTGAACGGGAGGGGCCCGCCGCTTAGCGGTGGGAGGGATAGCGCGAAGCGCGTAGTTTCAGATACTGATACCCCGAAAGTTCTCCTAATAAAAGACACAGAAGGGTCTCCCTATTGTACTATTTTCTGCGATAGAAGAAGCTCAGCAAAGCGAGGAGGATTACTGCGGCAGAGAGGATGAACGCCCAGACGTTTGCCACACGGGATGTTGCGGTGATGGTATAGTCACCTGCGACAAGGAATCCTCCTTCAAAGCGGTACTGTATGACACCGTCAGCAAGTGTACCGCGGCCGGCATCAGTCACACGTCCCGGCATTTTGAGGCAATAGGGTGCCTTTAGGAATATTATATTACATACCGGATAGAAAATACTGTCAGACTCAGCCTCATATTTATCCCTGAATTCATCGGCTGCTATCGAACTGGAAGAATAGAATATGTTATAGGCGTCTGATTTGAAATAATCATTGAGCAATAATTTTACCTCACTGAATTCATCATATCCGTTTTCACAACCGAATTTTATGACAGAATCCCTCAAAGAGATAAAAACGTCCCTATTCACCGGCGGATTGGATATATCATCATCTTGTCCAGCTTTTCAACCATATCAATACCCGTCATCCCCTCTACCAGGTCAGGATATCCTGTCCACATGAAACTGGCTTCTTCCTGGCTTACATACTTTGTAATAGGGATGTCAAAATGATCTCCCCAACCGGCAAATGTTTCTGTAAAGGTATAATCAGTATAGAACCACTTGAATGTTTTTTTGAGATAAGCCTCTGAGCGGACTGGTTCACCATACACACTCAGTATGGGATTTGCAGACATCTCTTCAACACTGCTGAATGAACGACGCAAAGTAACTTTTTTATGGGCAGAAGTATCCTGAGATTCCACCTGCTCCCATGATTCATCATCCAAGAGACAATCATCGGCAGTTGAAACCTGTCTTGTACATGTTCCGTCACGATTAATCTCTGTAACCATAGTTACATTCTTGTCACATGAAGTGATCATCAGGGCTGCTATCGCAACCAGGATGGATATCTTAAAATTTCGCATACAGATTCTTTATTTGAGTTTGTCTTATTTGTCTTGCTTTTCTCTTTTCACTACGGGTTTCCATAATCCTGATGGCAGAATTGACATCGGTTGCAATAGGCCGATATATCTGCTCAACATTGTCAACAGCAGCAACATTCTCCGAGAGTTCTGCATCAGGACCTTTCAAGCCTATTAACAACGCTATCAGGAATACTGCCGCTACCGATGAAACCACTCTCAATACATTCAGCCATAAAGGAACAATCCGGCCGGGTTTGGCTGCTGCAGCACCCGTGATAGCCTGCATTATGTTTTCTGTCAGCAAATCACCGTCAGGGACTTGCGGCATCTGCCCTTTGAGGCGTTCAAGTATGTCTTCAGTCTTTTTCATACCCAAGTTTTATAAGTTGTTCGCGGACACTCTTCCTTGCCAGTGAAAGGTTGCTTTTGATCTGGGTGGCATCCATTCCTGTAATCCGTATTATCTCTTCTGTATCCAATCCTTCCAGCTGGCTCAAAGTGAAAACCAACCTCTGTTTCTTACTTAGATTCTGTGCCAGTACCTTTATTATCGATACCCATTCTCTACTCTCCAACTGACGGTCCGGACTGGAATCTGATGCATATCCCTCAAATACCGCGATGTCATCATTCATAGGTTCACTGAAACGCTGTTTCCTTATGCGGTCTATACAGAGCCTCGAAGCAATGGTGTAGAGCCAGGTGGATAAGCTGTACCGTCCGTCATAACTGCTGAATGATTGCCACGCCTTGATAAAAGTGTCCTGAACTATGTCCTTGGCTTCCTCTTCATCGGCCAGCATCTTGACCGACAGCGAATATATCATAGGCTGAAAAGACTCTACCACAGCCCTGAAAGCACCCGTTTCACCACGACGGCATCTCTCAATTATTTCGCTGTCAATCTCCATCATCTGTCAATTATACGGACATAAAACAAAAAAGTAAAAAACCGCCTAAAACAACGGAGTCTGGAGATTTATGGCCAGGGTGTAAATCGGCCGGTGCGTTTCCTGTAATCCAGATATTCCTGACCAAAGTCACGTTCCAGACGTTTCTCCTCAGATGATACCTGGAACGACATAATGATTACAAAAATCACCCACACTACGGCCGATTGCCAAGAAAAAAGCAACAGGACGATGCCTGCCAGATAAAGGAATGTACCCAAAAGCATAGGGTTCCGGCAGATGCGATAGACGCCTCCGGTCATCAGATGTTGGGTATGGGGTGCTATCTCGTGATCAAAAGCATCCATGGGGTTGCCCCGGCCCACAACTTTCATATAAATGATGGTCCAGACACTCAGTATCAGTCCTGAAAAAACGATAATAATACCCACGATAACATTCCAGCTACAGTTAAAACCCAATTCCGGCTTGCCTGATGCCAGCCACATGATTGCGGGAATACCCACTATAAACATAAGGAACCCAAGTAGGTAACCGAATATCTCTCTGATTTGTTTCATTAGTTGACCAGTATTGTTTGTACAAAAGTAATAAATCTATAAAGAATGTGCTCCTTTTGAAAGAAAGCGTTACATTTGTAGGAAATTTCTAACTTTTACCACAAATGGCAATTCAAGAGAAAGACGGAAAGTACATCTTTGGAGTAGTGAAGGTGGGCGACAAGGGACAGATTGTAATCCCGCGTGACGTACGTAAACAGTACGATATCAAGCCGGGTGATTCCCTTATGATGCTGGGCGATGACAAGGGCATAGCCATGCTCAAGACAGAGTTATTCCAGAACATTATCAATCAGGCTATGGATGGCCTTACAAAATGAGAAAGCATTGGATTGACAATCTGCGCTGGGCAACGGTGTTGCTGGTGCTGTTTTATCACGTTATTTATTTCTTTAACAACAAGGGTGTATTTGGCGGCATAGGCGGCTTTGGGGAGTTTCCTGAGGTACAGCAGTACCAGGATATTCTTATGTACATTGTTTATCCCTGGTTTATGCCGCTTATGTTCATTCTGGCTGGAATCAGTGCCCGATACTCATTGCAGAACAAGACCGGAAAGGAGTGGTTTAAGACACGTACCCGCAAGCTTCTTGTGCCCGGAACCATCGGCCTCTTTGTTTTTCATTGGATGGTTGGATATTTCAATGCCATTCCCGCCGGTACGGTGGTTAGTGATTTGCCCATATCCGTCAAATACAGCATTTATGCAGTGAGCGGAACCGGTCCGTTGTGGTTTATTCAGCTGCTCTGGCTGCTCTCTTTAGTTCTTTTACTGGTACGCAAAGTTGACGGTAAAGACAAACTCTGGACATTATGCGGTAAAAGCGGAATAGTTGTGATTATCCTGCTTGGAATACTGTTCTGGCTTTGTGAGCAGACGCTTGTAAAGAACCCTCGTCCCGATTCGGCCGATGGTCTGATAAACCTCTATAAGCCTGTGTTCTATCTGATAACTTTCCTGCTGGGATATTTTGTATTCTCGCATGATGAAGTTCAAAATAAGGTACACAAGGCTTGGATTCCGCTTATGGTAGCCTCAGTGATATCAGGAGTTATTCTCATTATAACAACTTGGGGAGAGAACAACACATCACCGGAGTATATGGGTTCACCTCTTAACTGCCTTTACGGTTGGCTTATGTGCCTTGCCATGATGGGCTGGTTTAATGCCCGATATGACTGCACCAACGGCTTCTCACAGTATCTGACCCGCACCAGTTACGGGCTCTACATTGTGCACTATCTTGTGGTGGCCAGCCTTGGTTATATGATGAAGACATATACCCAACTGCCCCCGGTTGCAATATACCTTATCCTGACAGTTGCGGTATTTACCTTGTCACCACTCATTTACGAGGTGCTGCACCGCATCCCGTTTATCCGATGGTGCGTATTTGGTGAAAAATGATCTTCATTTAAGCTTTCCAGCGACACAAAAGGATCAGATCCCTTTGTGCTCTATTTGAGTTTTCCGTTCAATATGCGGTTGCGGACACAGTTGACGGCCGGCTTGAAAAAGTCCGGCTCCATCGATTCAAGCGTGGCCTTGAACTCGTCCATAAGCTCCGGGTAGAATTTGCACATACGATAAGCCAGCTTCATGCTGATGGACTGGATGCCGGGCAGTTCATCGGCATCGGCCATATGCTCCAGACAGAAATCCAGAAAGTCTGTACGCAGATCATCCTCTTCCATCTTTAGACGCTCTATGATATTGAGCGACAGCCTGCGCACAGCCGAGTGTCCGGTCTTGAGCGCCAGGTCTATCAGTTCACCAAGCATACCCTGCAACTGCGAGAGCTCCTGGTCCGTAGCCTTGGTAAGCACCCAGAACGCATTCCGCGCCACACGCCCGTCATCACTATGCATGAACCGCCGCGCAAAACCCGCAAAATCGCCCGACCGCTTTACCTCCCTGTAAACGGCTTGCGCATCAAGCTCGCCTTTCACGGCCCTCAACATTTCATCAGTCAACGCCGCCATCTTCTAAGCATCGGGAAGAAACCGTACATCATCTGCTTGTACTCGTCACGGGTCATTGGTTTGGGCATGTTCTTGTTTACCTCATCAACAAATTGGGCACAGTGCTCAATCATCTGGTCCATTGTCATATCCTGCAGGAAATGGCCGTCCTTATAGCAGTACTGGCAATAATCAAAGTTGGTGCTGCCGTCAGCATTGGTTCCGCAATCCTCTACGCGGGTAAGCGGCATTCCGCAACTCTGGCAGAACTGTGGTAACTGGCCCTCACGGAAAGCCTTCTCCTTCCTAGGGAACGTAGCATCATAAGCCTCAAACGCATCCGGATCAGCATCCGCCACAAAATAACCCTGCGGTGGACAGTAGGTTGCCTCAATGCCGCCAAGCCATCCGGGAATAAGTTCCTGAGCCAGGAAGTAAGGAACCTCAGCATCCTTAGGCTCCGAATGATAATGAATGCCCAACTTACTGGCCAGCCCAAACCCGGCATGCTTGTAAAACTCAATGTTGCCCTCCATGCAAATAAAGCCCACACCCATCTGGCGAGCCTTATCCAAAGCATAATTCAGCAGTTTAAGCCCATACCCCTTTCGCTTGTAATCAGGATGAATGCTAATAGGCCCGAAAGTCCACGACGGTTTGCACGTGCCATCGGTCAACACAAGCTCCGCCTTAGAGAACATAACATGGCCGATAATACGTCCATTCTCCTCCATCACAAAATCCAACTCCGGAATAAAGTCAGGATTGTTCCTATACTGATTCAATACATAATGCTCCAAACAACCCGGCTTATATACATTCCAAAACGCCTCACGGGTAAGTTTCTCCACCACCCTGTAATCCTCAGGACACTCTAATCTGATATTCATAACTGTCTATATTTATCCACAAAAATACATAAAATCCGCTGTTTTTCTCCTCCCCCCCACCTTAGGGAAGCAAAACGCAGGTACGGCCTATTCTCTCCCTAAGGTGAGTTGAAACGACGCAAAACGCGCTCGGCCCGAAAGGACGCTTTCACCAAGTGAAGCGACTGAAAGAAATACCACTTTGCGTCACGTCACCTTACATTTTGAGATTTGATAACGCTTCCTTATTGTTTGATGTAATCATAGCAAGCTTGGAGCAGTTTTCCATATCGCTGCAGTCAGCGCAGGTCTCAAAACACTTAGCCCGGGCGCACTTGCGTATAGGACAGAGCGAGTCACAGAACGGAGTCTTGGCGCCTTCAATGCGGCATCCGGTGCAATTGATCATATCGGGAGTAATCTCAACCTTATTAAGCTCCGACCATTCCCGAGCCACTTTCCTGCGCAGTTCATCGTCATCATTAACAGTAGCCAACCGGGCCTGACACCCCTCACAATCCAATCCGCAAAAAGCAATAAACTGTTTCATAAGCACATTTTTCTGTAAGCGAAGATAGTGCTTTTAACTGAAAGGGTGTTTGTTGCCACGTATCACATTCTCTGCACAATGGTTCATCATTTCTGTCAGTTCTTCAATATCCTCTGTAGTTTTCCCAAAGAAGTCCAAATCTAAAGAACGACGATGGCCGTACTGTAATGCAAGTGAGGTTCCTCCTACCAGTCTCATTTCATTAAATAGAGGCTGGTTCATAAGGGTTTTCAGGAGTTCCAGAGTGTCGGGAAAGACTGTCTGAAGTGATAGCATCGGTATTCTTCTTGGTTTGTGTGTGATATTGCAGCTATGAATGATAGACAGACTGGATCAAGTGTGCGCATCTGCTTACATTCCTCCACAATCTTGTCAAGTCCATAGTAATGGTTTATGAGCCGCCAGTCATCCATCTGGCCATGTTCTAGAACACGCTGAATGATATAGCGAGAATGCGTATCCATCGATAATTCCGATGTATCAGCATCCCAAAAAAGATACTGACTGAATTTACTTAAACATTCTTTGCTACTCATAAAACGATGAGCTAAATAACCTTAGTTGCAAAAATACAAAAAATAACGGATTGCCTATATTGCAATACTTTATAATTAAAACCTGTGCCTACTATCTTATAGCGACACCACTAATCAAACAGTCTTAAACGGAGGGAGAAAGTGAAGAAATTGGAGTAACCACTCAAGTCCGGTGACGTGAAGCGGTCTGTGAGCCCTCTCTTGTAGCCCAATGAAAAATCAAAGTTCCCGAACTCAAGGAACAGGCTTGTGTGTACCCCTGCTTCATACTTGGCGTAATCCTGCCTGAATGCCTCTTTTACAAAGGTACGGCCACCCCACACACCTGCACGACATTTAATCTCGGGATACATTCTTACAAGCAGGATCTCTGCTTCAATTGGTATGCTCAGCCGGGTCTGTGCAGGTTCATCAAACACATGGTCCAGTGCCAGTCCGGCGCTTAAAGACACCCTCCTTTTTGGGCCGATGTCCTGCCTGAATCCTAAATCAACCGTAACAAGTTGTGAACTGCAGTCTGTCTCTTTGTTGCCGGACAAAACATAGAGTCCGTATCCAGCGTTGACATCAACATGATGCCCGGCATCTATCATGTTGTAATAACGCATCGCAGTTTGTTTCTTTCTCTGGTATTTATTGTACTTCTTTTCTGTTAACCTGCGGATATCCTGGGCTTTGAAGGTGGTGTCGATACTGTTTGACAATATCGCTAACGCCACAAGCCTCTCTTCAGAATTGTATCCTATATCGAAACCCGGTTTCATGTTACCTTCCTTGTCCAAAACCATAAAAGAGGGATATGCTTTAGCCATTTTAATGAAATAATAGTAGTCAGACATTAAGTCAGGAATGGAATCCGGATTCACTGTCAATAGATTGTATCTTTCCATAAGTGTTTTAAGCACCCGGGATGTATCGGCAGCTTCCATAAAATCCACAAACTGCATGTATCTTCTGCTACCTATACATATCATCTGATTTCCTTGCCCGTTTTCCGGAATCTTACTGATCATCTCATCCGTATCCATTGTACTGAGCCATGAAGAAAGATTGTCAACGGCCGATTTCATCAGATTATCTTTGTTCTGTCCATAAGCGGATACAGCTGAAAAAACGGACAGGAGCATTATCGTGAATAACTTATTTGTTTTCATCTTCATTTTCGTTTTTATCGGTTATCAATGATTGTCTTAAGAATGAAAGGAACGTCTCCTCATCGGCAAGTCCTCCGTGATAGCCGATGCAGTTGCCCTTGGTATCAAGCAGTGCAAAATAAGGGATTGCCTGTTCATAACCTGCGTCAGTGAACTTGCTTGCATATATCTTTCCGTCGTTATCATCTATATCGATTATCAGGACGTTCAGACTGTCAAGGCAACTCTTAACGTCGGGCTGTTCCATTATTTCCGTCTTCATAATACTGCAGGGGCCACACCAGGTAGCTGTCAACATAACCATGGTAGGCTTTTTCAGGTCCGCAATATATTTTTTGGGAATATACTTTCCGGAGTAACCGGAGTCCTTGTTCTGAGACAAGGCGGGTGCTGTCCCGATCATCAAGATCAGGACCGAAAGAAAAAATCGGTTCATATCAGTTAATTGTTATTTGGTTTGGAATTATATCTGTACAATGGGTCAGGACCATAAATATTGGGCCCTTCAGTACCTTTTTGGCTATACCAGACTATGGTTACAGTAAATGTTACGACAAGGATTATCAGGTCTATTGCATACATGACGTTAGCCCAGTTCATTACGAAAGTATCAGGCAACTTCCCGTTCTCAAAGTTTCTTAAATGTACATCATACTCTATCCTCCATATGAACATGACGATGAACACTATCCAGGGCACGAGATAGGTTGAAACCCATAGCCAGCCGTTACGGTCCGTATCCTGGATGCGTCTGACCGATGCAGCAGAGTGAGATATGGCCAGCAATGCAGCAATGATTATCCAACTCCTCATCACAATATGGTCATATTGATAAGGTATGAAACTGTTGATCGATGTAAGTAGCAAAGCAAGAGAGAAAACTGCAACCTGCATTATAAAGCAGAACAGAGTATAGTACCAGTATTCCGGACGTGACGCGCGCCCTCTGAATCTTACGGTTCCGCAAAGCCCTTTAATGATTGCTTTGCCGAATGTCATTCTGATTGGTTCGTTTTGTTCCATAACGGTTTCGTTTTGAGTTTCTGACGCCAAAGGTATGGTGGCATCACCGGCACCCGAAATATTTTGCGTAACACAATCGTGACATTGCTCCTGATACATTTTTGTTACACCATGAAATATCAGCGAGAACCACTCCTGAGGCAGTTTTTCACGCAGACGGCTCTTGCGCATTCGCACTGCATCGTTTGATACCGAGAAGCATTCAGCAATGACCGATACCGAGAAACCTTCATAAGAAAGCACGCTGAGCATCAGATCCCAGTCGGTAAGCGAGGGGTTTACATTACGCAGTTCAAGGAAAACCGGATAGAACACCTTTTCTATCTCCTTTGTAATGGAGAGGCGTTCATCAAAAGAGAGGCGGTTATCACGACTGCGGTAAAGCGCAAGAATGCGTGCGCTCTCCGTTTCCCGGAAAGCAGAATGACACTCGTCAAGAAGCTGCTGTCTGTTATCCATAATTATTGAAAAGACTGTCTGTATTGGAAAGTCAAATATAGGTACAATTTGCCATTATAACCTACAAACAAGGCATAACATAAACATAACAAAGCATCAATCCAATATTGTTTCCAGTTGCAGGAGCAGGACATAGGACCTATGTCCTGCGGTGCTTCTAAAAGAACTATACCTTTTTTTAAAGAGGATTTTGCTTGAAATTGTGTAATTTTGCGACTTGAAATAAAAATCAAAGCTGTAATGGAATACGATTTCAGAGCAATTGAAAAGAAGTGGCAGGAAAAATGGGCCAAGGAGGGTACTTATAAAGTAGTTGAGAACCCCGCAAAGCCCAAGTATTACGTACTCAACATGTTCCCCTACCCGTCAGGCGCAGGCCTGCACGTAGGACACCCCCTGGGATACATTGCATCGGACATTTACGCCCGCTACAAACGTCAGTGCGGATTCAACGTGCTGAACCCCATGGGTTACGATGCATACGGCCTGCCCGCCGAGCAGTACGCCATACAGACCGGCCAGCACCCCGCCATTACAACTGAAAAGAACATAAACCGCTACCGCGAGCAGCTGGACAAGATAGGATTCTCATTTGACTGGGACCGCGAGGTACGCACCTGTGAGCCCGGCTACTACCACTGGACCCAGTGGGCATTCCAGAAGATGTTCAACAGTTTCTACTGCAATAAGTGCCAGAGCGCACAGCCCATTGAGAAACTTATTGAGCGTTTTGAGCAGAAGGGTACCGAGGGTCTTGACGTAGCCCAGAGCGAGGAGCTCAGCTTTACCGCCGCCGAGTGGAAAGCCATGGACGACAAGCAGAAATCGGACATCCTGATGAACTACCGCATAGCCTACCTGGGCGAGACCATGGTAAACTGGTGCGCCGGACTTGGCACAGTACTTGCCAACGACGAGGTAGTTGAGGGCGTATCAGTACGCGGCGGATTCCCCGTAGAACAGAAAAAGATGCGCCAGTGGTGCCTGAGGGTATCAGCTTACGCACAGCGCCTGCTTGACGGACTAGACAAGATAGAATGGTCAGACTCCATCAAGGAGACCCAGCGCAACTGGATAGGCCGCTCCGAGGGTACTGAGATGCAGTTCCACGTTAAGGACAGCGACATAGAATTCACCATATTCACCACCCGTGCCGATACCATATTCGGTGTGACATTCATGGTACTGGCTCCCGAGAGCGAGCTGGTGGCACAGCTTACCACACCCGCACAGAAGAAGGAGGTAGATGCCTACGTAGCAGCCGTAAAGAAGCGCACCGAGCGCGAGCGCATAGCTGACCGCCGTGTAACCGGCGTATTCAGCGGTTCATACGCCATCAACCCCTTGACAGGTGAGGATGTACCCGTATGGATAAGTGACTATGTGCTGGCTGGCTACGGTACAGGTGCCATCATGGCGGTACCTGCTCACGACAGCCGTGACTACGCATTCGCCAAGCACTTTGGCCTTGAGATCCGTCCGCTCATTGAGGGTTGCGATGTATCAGAGGAGAGTTTTGATGCCAAGGAAGGCGTAATGATGAACTCACCCCGTCCTGACCAGATTCGTGAGGGCGGTCTCAACCTTAACGGCCTGACCGTTAAGGAGGCAATAGCAGCCACCAAGAAATATGTTCAGGAGAACAAACTGGGTAAGGTAAAGGTCAACTACCGTCTGCGTGACGCCATATTCAGCCGTCAACGCTACTGGGGCGAGCCGTTCCCCGTTTACTACAAGAACGGAATACCCACTATGGTACCTGAGCAGTGCCTGCCGCTGGAACTCCCCGAGATCAGTGAGTACAAGCCCACAGAGACCGGTGAACCCCCTCTGGGTCACGCCAAGGTATGGGCCTTTGATGAGAAGAACAACAAGGTTGTTGACAAATCACTCATTGACAACAAGACCATATTCCCGCTGGAGCTCAACACCATGCCCGGATTCGCAGGCTCATCGGCCTACTATCTGCGTTACATGGACCCGCATAATGACAAGGCTCTTGTAAGCAAGGAGGCCGATAATTACTGGAAGTGCGTTGACCTCTACCTGGGAGGTTCAGAGCACGCCACTGGTCACCTTATCTACTCACGTTTCTGGAACAAGTTCCTCAAGGATCTGGGCGTAAGCGAGGTGGAGGAGCCGTTCAGCAAGCTCATCAACCAGGGTATGATACAGGGCCGCAGTAACTTTGTATATCGCATCAAGGACACCAACAAGTTCGTGTCACTGGGCCTCAAGGACCAGTATGACACCACTCCCATTCACGTTGATGTAAACATAGTAAGTGCCGATGTGCTGGACGTCGAGGCATTCAAGGCCTGGAGGCCCGAGTACAACAACGCCGAGTTCATACTGGAGAACGGCAAGTACATCTGCGGATGGGCCGTTGAGAAGATGAGTAAGTCAATGTTCAACGTGGTCAACCCCGATGACATCATTGAGAAGTACGGAGCCGATACACTGCGCATGTACGAGATGTTCCTGGGACCTCTTGAGCAGTCCAAGCCCTGGGATACCAACGGAATAGACGGCTGCCACCGCTTTATCCGCAAGATGTGGGCTCTCTACTTTGACCGCGACGGCAAGCTGGCAGTAAGTGATGAGACCGCCACCAAGGACGAGCTCAAGTCAATCCACAAGCTAATAAAGAAGGTAACCGAGGATATTGAGAACTTCTCATTCAACACATCGGTTGCCGCATTCATGATATGCGTAAACGAGCTGTCAGGACTCAAGTGCAACAAGCGCGCCGTGCTGACAGACCTGGCCAAGGTTATCGCACCGTTTGCTCCCCACACCGCCGAGGAACTGTGGCAGGCACTTGGCAACCAAACCACAGTTTGTGATGCCGCATGGCCCAAGTTCAACGAGGATTACCTCAAAGAGGACAGCATAACCTACTCCATCTCATTCAACGGCAAGACCCGCTTTACACTGGACTTCCCGGCAGAGGCAACCCAGCAAGAGATTCAGGATGCAGTTCTGGCCAATGAGAAGGCTCAGGGCTACATCAACGGTCAGGCCATCCGCAAGGTGATCGTGGTACCGCGCAAGATCGTGAACATAGTTCTCTAAGCAGCATGAAGCTGGTTTTTGCCACAAATAACAGCCATAAACTTGAAGAGGTCCGCCAGATACTTGGCGACCGCTTTGAGGTGCTGTCGCTCAGTGACATAAACTGCCACGACGATATCCCCGAGACCGGCGACACATTCCAGGACAACGCCCTGCAGAAGGCCCGTTACGTCAAGGAGCACTACGGTTATGACTGTTTTGCCGATGACACCGGACTTGAGGTAAAGGCACTTGGCGGAGCACCCGGAGTTCACTCCGCACGCTACGCAGGTGACCATGACTCGGAGGCCAATATGACCAAGCTGCTCCGCGAACTTGAAAAAAAACCGGACCGCAGTGCACAATTTAGGACAGTTGTTGCGTTAATACTTAACGGACAGGAAGTTCTGTTTGAGGGAATAGTAAAAGGAAAGATAGCAACCGAGCGTCATTATGGTGACGGAGGTTTCGGTTATGATCCGATATTCGTCCCCGACGGTTACAGCGAGACATTCTCTCAGATGAGCTCCCAAGGCAAGAACCTGATAAGTCACAGGGGACGCGCCGTAAGGAAACTGGCAGAATATCTTAAACAATTATGATAAAAAATTTGACAAGAGGAATCGTTACCGCACTCATTGCGATAACGGTTCTTTTGCCTTTTAATAAGGTTAAGGCAGGTATCCCTGTTGGTACCTGGAGAGCTCATCCTGCATATAACAACGCAACATTTTCAATTAAGGCATTCGGTAAGATAATGGTCCTGAGTGAAGGTGCCGTCTATTATTATGATCCTTCAGACAATTCCGTCTATACCATTGACAAAACAGGTGGTTTAAGCGATGCCGATATAGCGGCAATAGGTTTCTGTAAAACTGAAAATGCCGTTGTGCTTGCATATTCAAACGGTAACATTGATATACTTTACAGCAATGAAACCATATATAACTGTACTGATCTCAAAAACAACAATATCGGAAGCGTTGTGGTGAACGAGCTGAAAATTGTGGATAATTTAGCTTACATTTCCACAAATATTGGACTCGTAGTCTTTGATATAAAACGCAGAGAAATAAAGAATACATACCGTTTTGAATCTTCAGTAAACTCCTGTGTTTTAATAAATGATTCTCTATTCTGTGGAACAGATAAAGGTATTTACTTAGGTCACATTGATGATAATCTTTTGGATTTCAGTAAATGGAAAATGCTCAGAAATATAAAATTCATTGATTTATTTGAATTTGACGGTAAATTATCTGGACGTTCCTATGACTATAAGGTGTGGACTATAAATAAAAATAATGGAGGATTATTTCAAATAACAACTAAAGTAAACGCCATATCATATTTATCCGATAATAAACTGGCACTGATACACGATTCTATCG
This sequence comes from uncultured Bacteroidales bacterium, assembly GCA_902774275.1. Taxonomy (GTDB): domain Bacteria; phylum Bacteroidota; class Bacteroidia; order Bacteroidales; family Bacteroidaceae; genus Colenecus. Next base: position 17,049 of record CACYHN010000022.1, on the reverse strand, counting down.
TTTCAATATATTCTGACTATAAAGACTATACGGATTATTCATTCAAGAATACTGTCAACAGTCTTATAATTGATAAGGATATATGGTGGCTTTCTCAAGGAATTGAAGGTTTATGTCAATACAGATTGACTGAAGAAAACGGTTTAGTAGCAATAAGTAAAGGTATTAAACCCAACAGTCCACTCAGAAACCTTTATCATTCCGTATCATGGCCTGAACCGGGAAGGCTTCTTATTGTAGGCGGATGTCATGATATCATTTACAAATCAAATACAGAATATCCCGGAACAGTCATGATTTATGAAAATGACAAGTGGAGTTACCTTGAAGATGATTTATCAGTCAAAACAGGTCTTAAATACGTAAATCTGACAGAAGCTGCACAAGATCCTTTTGATAAAAACCACATATTTGTAGGTTCTACCGGACAAGGCCTTTATGAATTCAGAGATAATAAGTTTTATAAACTTCATTCATGGAATAACAGCGCCCTGAAAAGCATCATTAATGACAACGAAAAAAACAAAAACAATTACGTCCGTATCAGTGCCTTACAATTTGACAGCAAAGGAAATCTTTGGATGGCTAATAATGAGATTGATACAATAATAAGAGTATTGGAACCTAATGGAAACTGGTTCAGTCTATATTATGATGAATTGGAAGGTTTACCTACTTTTAAGCAACTAAGATTCGATAAAAAAGGACATATTTGGCTCAATTCATCCAGATATTTACCGGGAATTTTTTGTATTGATACCAAATCAACTTTAAAAGATAACAGAGACGATATTGTACGTTTTTCAAGTTCATACTTCAAAAATCAAGATGGAACTACAGAAGAGATATATGAAGTTTACTGTTATGAATTTGATTTAGAAGGTCAGATGTGGATAGGAACAGATAAAGGTATATTTATTTTAAAAGATCCCGATAACTTTATTTCAAATCCTGACCCCGTTTTTGAAAGAGTCAAAATACCACGCAATGATGGTTCTGATTTAGCTGATTATCTACTGAGCGGAGTACCAATCACGGCTATTTACATAGATCAGGGAAACCGTAAATGGATAGGTACTTCCAATAATGGAGTTTTCTTTATGAGTGCTGATGGAACTGAGACATTGGAACACTTTACAGTCAGCAATAGTCCATTACCATCCAATAATATATTAAGCATTACGGAAGATGGGCAAAACGGCTCTGTTTTCTTTGGTACAAGCCTTGGTCTTGTTGAATATGGTGGTCAGGCCCGTGACCCTGAAGAAACTCTCTCAAAATCAAATATTCTTGTTTATCCTAATCCTGTAAAACCTGATTTTGACGGATATGTAACCATTACAGGACTTACTTCAGAAAGTACAATCCGGATTACAAGCAATTCAGGTAAACTTATCAATCAAGGAACATCAAACGGAGGTTCATATAGTTGGAATCTGAATGATTTCAATGGACACCCTGTTCCTTCCGGCGTCTATCATGCCGTTATAACGAATTCAGAAAACAATAAGAGTGAAACTGCATCAATCACTGTCATAAGATAAATATATACTTATGTTATTTTTTTATCTTAAATGATTATTTGATGTATTAAGGGTGTTGAAACTGTTGATATCTTTCTTCAGTTTTACAGCTTTTTATTTCTTCACTTCTGATAACAGGTTATAAACAAGTTTATCTACAATTCAATTACCTGTTTTTCAATATTATATGTAATTATAAACAATCAGTTTATAAAGTTTTCATCGTAATAAGACAGTTTATTTCCAATAGTTGTCTGTTTATTTCCGGTTTGAAAAAAAAACAGAAAAAATATGGTTATTGACAGCTTAGTTACGATTATTTTTCCAAGTCAATCATTTATTCCAATATCCAAATTTTAAAACCCTTTTTTACTTCATTTTTATCAACACCAATTAATACTGTTATGAACAGGAATAATGATAAAATGAACTAATTTTACACCGCAAATAACAGTTGTTTCTATGAGAAAGCTTAATGTTACGGAACTTGGCAGAATTAATGCTGAAGAATTCAAAAACAGTACTAAACTGCCTATTACTGTGATACTTGATGATGTACGCAGCCTGTATAACGTAGGTTCTGTATTCCGTACATCCGATGCTTTCAGAGTGGAAAAAATCATATTATGCGGTATAACCGCTACTCCTGATAACTGTCTGGTAGAAATTCATAAAACAGCATTAGGTGCTGAGGAGAGTGTTGAGTGGTCTTACTCAAAAGATTGTGCCAGTGTTGTCAAAGAGCTTAATGAAAAAGGTTATATAACCGTTGCAGTAGAGCAGGTTGAAGATAGCATTAAGCTGGATAATCTTGTTGTTGATAAGAGCAGAAGATATGCACTTGTATTAGGCAATGAGGTAAAAGGGGTTAATCAGAATGTTGTTAACCTCTGTAACTTTTCACTTGAAATACCACAATACGGAACAAAACACTCACTGAACGTATCAGTGAGTGCAGGTCTTGTAATCTGGGAGTTTGCCAGGCAGTTTAAGGATATTTTTTAATGTGCCTCAAGCCAGTTAGTTCCCCAGCCTGAATCTGCTACCAGCGGAACTGACATAGGCCATGCTTTCTGCATCTCTTCTATCACGATTCTTTCTACCTTTTCTTCTTCCCCTGGAACAACATTGAAATTGAGTTCATCATGAACCTGCAGGATCATGGTTGATCTTATGTTCTCACTCTTGAATCGGCGGTATATAGCTATCATAGCTATTTTGATAATATCAGCAGCGCTACCTTGGATAGGAGCGTTTATGGCATTGCGCTCTGCAAATCCACGTACAGTAGCGTTGTGTGAATTTATATCGGGTAGATAGCGTTTGCGCTTGAGTATAGTCTCGATATAACCTTTGGCACGGGCATCCTCTATGGCATGATCCATATAGTTCTTTATTCCGCTATATGTCTTGAAATAGTTTTCAATCAAATCCTTGGCTTCAGTGCGGCTTACACCCATACGTTGTGCCAGACCAAAGGCCGATATACCATATATGATACCAAAGTTGGCTGTCTTGGCTTTACTGCGTTCACTCTTGGTTACTTCATTGATGGATTTATGGAATACCTTGGCTGCTGTGGCCGCATGGATATCGTGTCCCTGACGGAAGTCATCAATCATGTTCTGATCCTGGCTAAGGTGAGCCATGATACGGAGTTCTATCTGTGAATAATCGGCCGAGAAGAACTTGCAGCCTGGCTCCGGAATGAAGGCTTTACGAACCTCTTTGCCGTCTTCATCGCGTATAGGTATGTTCTGGAGGTTAGGGTTGCTTGAACTCAAGCGTCCTGTGGCTGTAACAGTCTGGTTATATGAGGTGTGTATTTTACCTGTAACCGGGTTGACCAGTTGCGGCAGTGCATCGATATATGTACCTAACAGTTTCTTAAGACCACGGTACTTGAGTATAAGGTCCACAATCTTATGGTCTGCACGGAGTGACTCAAGTACATCCTCTGATGTTACGTACTGTCCGGTCTTGGTTTTCTTGGGCTTATCCACAATCTTCATGCGGTCAAACAGAATATCACCTACCTGTTTGGGTGAAAGGATGTTGAACGGCTCACCTCCCGCCTCCTGAAATATCTCACCCTCAAGAGCTTTCATCCTCTCGGTAAAGAGCTTGGATGTCTCAGCCAAAGCAGTAGGGTCAATCATTGCACCGTTTCGTTCCATATACGCCAGTACACTGACCAGCGGCATTTCAACATCACGGAACAGTGGTGTGGTGCCGTCTTTTTCCAGTTCCTTTTCAAGAATGGACTTAAGCTGCAGGGTGATATCTGCATCCTCACATGCATATTCATAAACGGCAGACGGATTAAGGTCAGCCATATTACGTTGGTTCCTGCCTTTCTCCCCTATCAGCTCTTCTATATGAATGGTTTTGTAATGAAGATATATTTCGGCCAGATAGTCCATGTTGTGATGAAGCTCCGGCTGCAGGAGATAATGGGCTATCATGGTGTCAAACATAGGACCTTCAACGCTGATGCCATAGTTACCCAAAACCAGTATGTCATATTTTATGTTCTGACCAATCTTGAGCGATGACGGATTTTCAAAAACGGAACGGAAAATCTCAAGCATTCGCTGCTTACCTTCCCGCTCCCGAGGCATCGCTATGTACCAGGCCTCATGTTCCCGTAGTGCGATGCTCAAACCTACTATTTCTGCTGCTATGGGGTTGGTTCCGGTGGTTTCAGTATCAAAACAGAAGAAATCCTGTGCAGCCATTTTATGGGCTAATGTTTCAGCATCTTTTTCAGTCTCAATAAGATAGTAACTGTGTTGCACGGATTTTATGTCCGCCAGATTTGAAAATTCCTCAGCAGGCTGTATCTCAGGCTGAAATATATCAAAGAGATCGCCATGAAAACCGTCATTTTTGGCTGGTTTGGACGGGGTGGCCGGTTCAGGTTGTTCAGGTTGGGCTGCTGTCTCCGGGAAAAGTGTGGGGGCAGTTTGCCTGGATCTGAAACGGTTCATCAGGGTGCGGAACTCCAGGTCTTCAAAAATTGAGAACAGTTTCTGTTCATCGGGTCCTTCAAATTTCAAGGATTCCATATTGAGATCAATGGGGACATCGGTTCTGATGGTTGCAAGAAGACGGCTGAATTTTATCTGATCTACATTGCCCTCAACTTTTTCCTTGAGTGCGCCTTTAAGCTTATCGGTATTGGCAAGCAGTCCGTCTATTCCGCCAAAATCATTTATAAGTTTGACGGCTGTTTTCTCTCCGATACCTGGACAACCCGGGATATTGTCAGAACTGTCACCCATCAGGCCAAGCATATCAATAACCTGGCCGGTGTTCTGCAGTCCGTATTTCTCCATTACCTGGGCAGGTCCCATTATCTCATAACCGTTGTTTCCATATCTGGGGCGGTATATAAGCGCCCTCTCCGTAACTAACTGACAGTAATCTTTGTCAGGAGTCATCATATATGTGGTTATGCCCTTTTCATCAGCTTTTCTGGAAAGTGTTCCTATCACATCATCAGCCTCAAAACCGGGTACTTCCAGTATAGGAATACGGTATGCCTCAAGTATCTGTTTGATCAAAGGAACAGACTCACGTATTACTTCAGGAGTCTCCTCACGCTGTGCCTTGTATTCTTTGTACAATTCATGACGGAATGTACCGCCCTTGGGATCAAAAGCTACGCCTATATGGGTAGGTTTCTCATTGTTAAGGATATCCTCAAGTGTATTCACAAAACCCAGTACGGCCGATGTGTTGAACCCCTTGGAATTGATTCTGGGAGCCTTGAGAAAAGCATAATATGCTCTGTATATCAGTGCGTAGGCATCAAGCAGGAACAATTTCTCCATATAGATATGTATTGATACGTAAAAGTACAAATTTTTCTCTAAACGGACATTTATTGCTAATTTTGCGGCCGGTATGGATCTTAGAAAGCAGATATGTGCTCCTATTGAGTTGGAATTTCAGGAGTTCTCAAAAAGATACTCCCGGTTGTTTACATCGTCTAATCCCGGTGTTGACCTCTTGCTCAAATTCCTGCTTGAACGCAAAGGGAAACTTATGCGTCCCATACTTGTATTGCTTGTGGCCAAGTGTTATGAAAATGTCAGTGACAGCACTTATCATCTGGCTTCGGCTGTAGAGCTTCTGCATCAGGGTAGTCTTATCCATGATGATGTTGTTGATGAAAGTGACAAGCGTCGTGGCAAGAAATCAGCTAATGCGGTCTATGATAATAAAATGGCTGTACTTCTGGGTGACTATATCGTTTCCATGGCACTTCGTCAGATTACAGCAACAGCCAATGTAAAGAGTGTAGATGCACTTTCCACACTTATAGGAACCTTGTCTGAGGGTGAAATCACCCAGTTGAACGCCCTTGATGAAACTACCCTTTCTGAAGACCTTTACTTTGATATCATATCCAAGAAGACGGCAATCCTGTTCTCTTCATGCACATCACTTTCTGCCCTATTGAGCGGAGCATCGGAACAGGAGATCAATGCTTTCAGACAGTTCGGTCATGTGGCTGGACTCTGTTTCCAGATAATGGATGATATACTTGATTATCATGACAGCAGCGAGACCGGTAAACCCTCAGGCAACGACCTTAAAGAGGGAAAGTTCACACTACCAGCTATTTATGCACTGACTCACAGTGATTTGGATTGGTCAAATCACATCAGGGCCATACGTTCTCTTGAAGCTACCCCGAATCAAATCCGTGAGGTTACGGAATACTCCGTTTCCAATGGCGGAATAGAGTATGCCCTATCCAAGATGGAGGAACTGAAAAAGCAGGCAATCCAAGGTCTGCCTGCTTTCATATCCCCTGAACTCCGTAGCGCATTTATTGCCTATCTGGAGTTAATCACCAATAGATCTAAGTAATAATAATTAAGTATCTGTATTTCAGGCAATGATCTCCTGTAAAAGGGTGTCTGCCAACCGGCTTGCGCCAATGCGGAAACGGGTATTATTTAGCCAATCCTTTCCTAGAACTATCTTTGCTATAGTCCAGTAGAGCAAGGCATCTTCTACTGTGCTGATGCCACCCGCGGCCTTTACTCCGATTGTACGGCCTGTTTCATCGGCATATTCCCTTACTGTCTTGCACATAACGCAGAATGACTCAGGATCTGCTCCAGGAACTTCTTTTCCTGTTGAGGTCTTAATGAAATCAGCACCGGAGTACATTGCTATAAGAGCAGCTTTCTTGACATTGTCAAGTGAGCCCAGCGCACCTGTTTCAAGTATAACCTTGAGTGTCTTGTCAGCACAGAGTGACTTGAGTTCATCAATCTCATCGGATAAGGTCTCGTAATCAGAGTTAAGGATATGTCCGGCGTTCTGTACTATGTCTATCTCATCGGCTCCGTCATGCAGGGCTAATGATGTCTCAGCTATCTTGACTTCAAAGAATGTCTGTGATGAAGGGAAACCGCCTGATACACAGCATGTTTTTACGCTTTCTACCTCTAGAGAACTGCTTACTGTCTTTGCATAGAGCGGCCAGGTGCAGATGGATGCAACTGACGGCAGATCAGGATACTTGTCCTCAAGCTGGTTGACTTTCTCAACAAATGCAAGAACAGTATCTTCATTGTCAGTGGGTTTGAGCGTTGTCAGGTCTATGCAACTGTAGATCTTTTTGAGGGTTTCCTTGTCATGAACCCCAGCAATCTCCTTTCTGGCTTTTTCAACGGTTGCTTTTACCCATGCAGCATCAACTTTCATGTTATACTTGCTGAAAGCTTCATTGAACTTGTCAGTAGTTGGCTGATTTACTGACTGTTCCTCCATTTCATCGTAGATTTCCATTATTTATTCCTTGTTTTTTGTATCCATTATAATCGTTACAGGGCCGTCATTTAGCAACGAAACCTTCATATCAGCTCCAAAGATACCTTTTTCAACCTTAATTCCCGACTCTTTTTCAAGTGTTTGACAGAACTTTTCATACATAGGTTCTGCAACAGGTCCTTTTGATGCCCTTATGTATGAGGGTCTGTTTCCTTTTTTTGTGCTGGCCATGAGAGTGAACTGGCTTACTGCAAGCAGACCACCCCCTATTTCCATGACCGATCGGTTCATTACGCCGTTTTCATCATTGAAAATCCTGCATCCTGCAATCTTTTTTGTGAGCCACTCTATATCCTCCTGTGTATCCGCATCCTCTACACCTACAAGTATCAGCAGACCCTCTTTTATTGCGCCTGTAATCTTGCCGTCCACCTTTACGCTGGCCTCAGTTACTCTTTGTAATACCGCTCTCATTTATGAAACCAATTATATACTGTTTCTGCCTTGGCTTTTCCTATCTCATTTGAAAGTTCCTCCAGATTTGCTTCTGAAATCCTCTTCACGCTCTTGAACTTCTTGATCAGAGCTGTGGCTGTATTCTCTCCAATACCCTTTATGTCAGTAAGTTCTGAGTGGGTCTGGCGCTTGCTGCGCTTCTTTTTATGGAATGATATGGCTACCCTGTGAACCTCATCCTGCATCTGCTCCAGTAGGCGGAACAGTTCGCTGTCAGGTTTGACTCCCACCTCCATCTGCGGGAATCCGTACAGAAGCCCTGATGTCTTGTGGTGTGCGTTTTTGACCAGACCTGCTATGTTTATGCTGATATTCAGGTTATCGATCACCTCTTTTGCTATTGACATCTGTCCTTTTCCGCCATCCACAATCACCAGATCCGGCATGGCACTACCCTCCTCTACGGCTCGCATCCAACGGCGCATCATGACCTCATACATTGAGCCGTAATCATCGCCTCCTGCGCCGCTCTTTATGTTATACAGGCGGTAATCCTTTCGGGAAGGTTTGCCATTTTCATAGACAACACATGCGGCTACGGCATCTGTTCCTGATATATGTGAGTTGTCAAAACATTCTATGCGCAGCGGTGTTTTCTCCATTCCCAGCAGTGTGCCCAATTCTTTCATCAGGCGTACATGTTTCTGTTCAGGGTTGAGCTTGTCACTGCGTTTCAGGCGGTCGGCCCGGTACTGCTTGACATTAAGAGCAGAGAGTTCCAATAGTTTTTTCTTTTCTCCTTTTTGAGGTACGGTCCACGTAACGCCGGTTATTTCCGCTTCCGGTAAAAACGGAACTATTATCTCACGTGCAGTGCTATGATAACGGCTGCGCATCTCCACTATGGCCAGCATAAGCATCTCATCCAGGGATTCATCCATCTTTCGCTTATACTCAAATGTAAAAGCCTGGTTTATGCAACCGCCTGCCACATGCAGATAGTTTACAAATACCACATCCTCATCATTGTCTATGTTATAGACATCTACATTGTCAAGGCCTGTATCCACCACACGGCTCTTTTCACGGAACTCCATGATAGTATCGAACCGTTCTTTTACAACCTGTGCCTCCTCAAATCGCATTTCTGATGCCAGATGTTTCATCTCCTGCATCATCGATTTAGTCAGTTCCTGGCTGCGACCTTTCAGAATCTCCCGGATCTCTGCTATCTGTGCGTTATATTCCGACCGTGAAATTTGCCCCATGCATGGAGCCGGGCAGTTTTTTATGTGATATTCAAGACACTCTTTGAATTTACCTGCTTTTATGGATTCCTCAGAAAGCGGCAGACGGCATGTCCTGACTTTATAAGCTTGCGATACAATCTGTAACAGGCCGTTTAGAGTTCCGGTATGACTGAACGGTCCATAATACTCTGATCCGTTACGTATTATTTTTCTTGTCTTGAATACCCGTGGATACTCCTCACGCGTAATACAGATTGACGGATATGTCTTGTCATCCTTTAGAAGAATGTTATAGCGTGGTTTATACCTCTTTATCAGGTTATTCTCAAGCAGGAATGCATCCCACTCCGTTTCTACCACTATATATTTAAGGTCCGATATCTTGCTTACCAGCATTCGGGTCTTATCGGTCTGATTCTCTTTTATAAAATATGATGTGACCCTCCGCTTAAGGTTTTTGGCTTTGCCTACATATATGACTGTACCCTGTTCATCCAGATACTGATAGCATCCGGGTTTTTCAGGCAGGTTCTGAACAATCAGTTTTAGCCTTTTATCGTATGCCTCTTTTCCTTTCAATTACTGAACTCCGTCAAATTCGTCAATTGCAATATAACTGTCCACGGGACAATCCTCAGGAAATCTCTCTTTTGCGTGAAAGTTTGTAAGCTCTATGATGCAGTTTACCATTACCTTCTTTGGCTTGAACGTCTTGACCAGTTCACATGATGCCAGCAGTGTGCCTCCTGTTGCAAGAAGGTCATCGTGGATCAGAACCACATCATTTTCAGTAATTGAGTCCTTATGCATCTCAATTCGGTCAAATCCATACTCTTTCTTGTATTCCAGGCTTACTTTCTCGTATGGTAGTTTGCCAGGTTTGCGTATGAGGATGAATCCTGCACTCAGTCTGTATGCCAGTGCAGCACCTATTATAAAGCCTCTTGATTCAACTCCGCAGACTTTTGTTATGCCTTTGTTCTTATAGAATTCATAGAGTGAGTCAACAATCTCTGCAAGGTCTTCAGGGTTCATGAACCAGGATGTTACATCCTTGAACTGAACACCTTCCATAGGATAATCAGGAATATTTCTAAGATGGCTGATAAGTGTCTCTTTACTCATATCAATATAATTGTTTCACGTGGAACATTTTTGTTTTTATCTGTTCAGAAGTACCAGCAGGACGTTGATGTCGCTGGGTGACACTCCTGGAATACGGCTTGCTTCAGCAAGGGTCTCAGGGTCATGTTTGATAAGTTTCTGACGGCACTCGGTAGAGAGTGACTGAAGTGTGCTGTAATCAAAGCGCCCCTTTATGCGTATATCCTCCAGACGTTTCATCTTATCTGCAATAAGCTTTTCGCGACTTATGTATCCGCTGTATTTCATCAGTATCTCCGCTGCCTCAATTATTTCATCCTTGCGTGCGGGCTCTGTTTTGTCAAGCTCGGTCTTAAGTGCTTTGATGTGGCTTGAAAGATTATCAAGCGTAAGCTGCGGCCTTTCTATAAGGTCGGCCAGTTTACATCCCTCACGCAGAGGGGTGGTGCCAAGCTGCTCAAGAGCAGCATTGATAAGTGCGGGCTTTACAGAGAAGTTCCTGGCAAAATCTATAATACGGTTAATCTCATCACGTTTGGTGCGCATCAATTCATAACGCTCCTTTGTGGCCAGACCTATGTTGTACGCACGCTCGGTCAGACGCAGATCCGCATCATCTTGTCGCAGCAGTATACGGTACTCAGCCCTGGAGGTGAACATTCGGTATGGTTCATCAACACCTTTTGTGATCAGGTCATCAACAAGCACACCTATATATCCTTCGTCACGTGCCAGGGTGAACGGTTGTCCGCCATGACAACTTATGTGAGCATTGATGCCAGCCAGTATTCCTTGTCCGCCGGCCTCCTCGTATCCTGTGGTACCATTTACCTGTCCGGCCATGAACAGACCGGTCACAACCTTTGATTCCAGAGTATGCTTGAGTTGGGTTGGATCAAAGTAGTCATATTCTATGGCATATCCCGGGCGATAAATAACCAGGTCACGGAATGCCGGAATCTCTTTCAATGCCTTTATCTGGATATCCATGGGCATTGATGATGAGAATCCGTTCAGATACATCTCATTGGTGTTCTCGCCTTCAGGTTCCAGGAACAACTGATGCTGGTCCCTGTCAGGGAAAGTAACCAGTTTGGTCTCTATACTGGGGCAATAACGTGGACCGATACTCTTGATCTGTCCGTTGAATAGGGGGGAGTCCTTAAGTCCGGAGCGCAGTACTTCATGAACCCGCTCATTGGTATATGTGGTCCAGCAGCACATCTGTTTTAGATGACGTTCCTGACCCATGAATGAGAAACGGTGAAAATCATTCTCGCCGTCCTGGCGTTCCATCTCCTCAAAATGTACGCTGCGGCTGTCTATACGCACTGGTGTGCCGGTTTTCATGCGGCCGGTGCGTATGCCGTGACGTGTTATTGACTCGGTAAGCAGGTAGGATGCAGGTTCCGATATGCGTCCGCCGGGCATGGTGACGCGGCCTATGTGCATGAGTCCGTTAAGGAATGTTCCGGCAGTGAGCACCACGCACTTGCAACTGAATTCTGCACCCTCAAGTGTCTTTAAACCAACAACTTGGCTATCTTTTACCAGCAGTTCGGTCACGGTGTCCTGCCAGATGTTCAGGTTCTCCTGGTTCTCCAGGACATTGCGCCATGCCCAGATGAACTTGGCTCGGTCACACTGTGCGCGGGGGCTCCACATGGCGGGGCCTTTGGAGCGGTTTAGTATGCGGAACTGTATGGCTGTGCTGTCAGTAACCAGACCCATGTGGCCTCCAAGTGCGTCTATCTCTCTTACAATCTGTCCTTTAGCTATTCCGCCAACTGCTGGATTGCAGCTCATTTGTGCAATCTTGTTCATATCCATGGTAATCAGACAGGTCTTGGAACCCATCTGTGCAGCGGCAGCGGCGGCCTCGCAACCCGCGTGGCCCGCACCGATCACAATCACATCGTACTTAAAGTCCATACAAGCTACAAATTTACTGCAAAATCTTGGAATGGAAGATAATAGGGGTGCTTCTCTTTGTATTTGAAACAGCGCAGAGTATCCAGTTTGAGGACGCAACGTTCCGAGGCTTACGCCGGACATCCAGTCTTGGGACGCAACGTTCCGTGGCTACTCCGCCCACCTACGGACCCTAAACGTCGAACTCCTCCTTATTCGCCCCCCTTGGGGCCGAAACGTTCGTCAAACATGCGCCGTTCTTAACGGGATCCTTCGGAGGGCTACGCTTAACGCCACTCCACTGATGGTCCCAAAACTGGATGTCCGGCTACTGCAAAGGGAAAGAGAATACAAAGAGAGGCATTCCTATTGTCTTCTGTTGGTGGATTTGTAGTACATTTGTCGAAAACAAGAGGTAGATGGATATCGAGATAAAACGCGCTGGTAACAATGATCTGCAAACCATTCATGATATGGCGGAGGTTGTTTTCCGGCAGACTTATAGGACCATACTGTCTGCTGAGCAGATGGAGTATATGATGGAATGGATGTATTCTCTTCCTAACCTTGAGAAACAGGTTTCTCAGGGGCATACTTATTATATTGCTTGGGCCGATGACGAACCGCAAGGGTATGTATCGGTCAGAAAGGACTCTGTGGATGCTGACGGGACAGAGGTTTGGCACCTGGAAAAGATTTATGTCATGCCATCAGCGCAGGGTATCGGGCTGGGTAACAGGCTTTTGGAAACTGTAAAGCAGCATGTGCGTGACAATAAGATGTCTGTCAAGGCCAGGATTGAGTTGAACGTGAACCGTAACAATCCGGCGGTTGGATTCTACCGTAACCAGGGACTCTCTATACTAAGACAGGGTGATTTTCCCATCGGAAACGGATTTTACATGAATGACTACATAATGGGTACAGATATCAGATGACAGATTATCTTCTCATAGCGTTGCTTGCCGTAGGAGCCAGTTTCGTGGAGCGTACCACAGGATTCGGGTTCGGGATATTCATCATGACGGTCCTGCCGTTCCTGATGCCGTCATACGGTGAGGCTACGACACTGTCCGGATTGTTGGCACTCACTACAACCTTGATCATATGCAGCAGGATGTGGAAGCTGATTATCTGGAAGCATCTATGGCCCATTCTGATAACATTCATCGTGGTTTCTGGCGGTGCGGTCTACATGCTGTCCCGCATGCAGCTCAGGTCCCTTACCGTGTCGCTTGGCATCATCCTTATCCTGATAAGCATATATTTCCTCACTCTGGGAGGCAAGATTCGCATAAAACCTACGGTGAAAGCGCAGATAATCACCGGTAGCCTGAGCGGACTCATGGGAGGTTTCTTTGGCATGCAGGGACCGCCGGCAGTGCTTTATTTCATATCCTCCGAGAAGGATAAGGACCATTACATGGCCATAATCTCCATGTATTTCTGCCTGGGCAATCTGGCTATGACCTTTTTCCGCGCAGGTAGCGGATTCCTTACCTTGTCCGTTTGCAAGGCCTACGTAGCAGGTATTGCGGGTGTCTTTTTGGGCACTTACATCGGAACCAAGGTCTTTGAACGTATTCCCGCGCAGGTGTTCCGCTACGTGGTCTATGCCTATATAGGAATCTGCGGCATTATTATCCTTTCAACTCTAAAGTAGCTCGAAACAAAATATTATTTCTTTTTCTTCTTGCCTTTGGCAGGAGGATTGAGTTCATCCTTGGCGGCCTGCAGGAGTTTCTGGAATTCCGGCATGGTATGCAGGTGGGCTAGGGTGGCCGATGCCCACAGGCGGGCGGTCTGGACATCGCTGGGGTAGTTGTAACCGGCGATGACGCGGCTGCGGCCGTACTCGAAACCGTGTCCAAGTATATCGTTGGCAGCCTCACGCGGTCCTATCTCTACAAGCAGCAGGGCAAGTCCCCAACCAATCTCTGAATGTGTAGAAGGATAACTGGTTGTTGTTTTTAAGGTATCCTCATCTTCACTGATCAGTGTCTTGTTTCTGCGGGGATTGAGTCTCACATAGGGGCGCTCGCGGAATGTGGTACTGCCCAGTTCACCGGCGGTCTTGATAAGGTTCTCCCTTGTGTAATCCATAAGTGCTGCAATAGCGGGATTTGACTGGCGGCTTATTTCAAATGCGGGAGTGCTGAAAGTCTTCATCATAGCCTCAACGCTGTTGTCTGCATCAATCTTAGCCTGCTCACCACGCTCGGTTTCCCTTTCGGGGAGAGTCTCGTAATACTTTATTACATCACCGTAGAAACGATGGCTCTCCTCGGTAACAGGACCGTCAAAAATCTTGCTTCCATCGGGGAATCCCTCTGTCTGGCTTACATTCTTGATACCCTTGATCTTGCAGTACTCCTTGCGGGCAGCCTCCAGGTCTTTCTGGAAATACTGGCTGGCATGCATTACGGCCACAGCTGTGGTGCCGCACAGGAAACCTGCATCCACATCACTCTGGTAGTGGGCGCCTACAATAACGCGGCTCTCACCATACTGGTATCCGGTACGTAACAGGGTATCCTGCAGTTCAGGAACCATCTCAGAGAGAACAAGTGCGGTACTCCAACCAAGTGCAGTGTGTCCTGACGGGTATGATCCGTTGAAACGGAGTTCACGTTCATTGTCAAATCGGCCCCATGTATGCTCGTTGTATTGGGCAAACGGGCGTGTGCGCATATATTTGCGCTTGGCATTGTGTGTACTCAGGTTTTCTGTCCACAGTACGTTATAGAGTAACTTATAGATGGCGGGAGTCTTCTCCTTGCTTATCTCATCGTTGGCTTGCTGGCCGCGTTGGGTTGGACGTACGGTCTTGCCCCATTGCCACTGGGCAAAGTCATCGGCGTATTGCGGGCTGAGCATATCGGGTGGGGGAGGCAGGTAGATGCCGGCATCAGGCATGTTCTCCAGGAATACATAAACGGTATCTTTCTCTGTCTGGGCAAAACTTAAGCCCGTAAACAACGCTACGGCAAAAGTGGCGTAGAGTCTTTTGTAAAAAACTTTCATTATATAAACAGGTATTTGTTATGGCATATTTCTTAATCTCACATCAATATCAGGCAGCAGTGCAGGCAGTCCGTTCAGGTCTGTCTGACTGAAATGATAAGGTATCAAAACCTTTGGTCTTATGATGTTTGCGGCCTTTACGCACTGTTCAACGGTCATTGTGTAGGGCTGGTTTACAGGCAGGAAAGCCACATCTATATTCTTGATGTCGGCCATTTCAGGAATATCTTCAGTATCACCTGCTACATATAGTCTGAAACCATTCGGGAAAGTGAGTATATAACCGTTTCCGTTGTTCTTGGGATGGAACTGTTCGCGTCCGGGAGTGGTGTTGTATGCAGGGACAACGTCAAGTTTGATACCTTGCGGTAAATCGGCTTTTTCAAAGTTGGCTATGCTCTTTCCCATACCTATCTGTCCCTGTGACTTGGCATTGAGCAGAAGTATGGTTTTATCCGATGAAAGGGCGGTTATGGCATTCTTGTCCAGATGGTCGCCGTGCTCGTGGGTTACCAGTACAGCATCGGCTTTGGGGAATTCAGTTGCATAATCTGTGTTTTTGCCGTATCCGCTTACCGGATCAAAATGTATGTAGGCTCCTTTATAGAAAACTGCCAGCGTGCCGTGTTTGATGAGAGTAACGACTACAGGTTCGCTGCCATCCATGAAACACTCAATTTCATAGGTATTTACTGGCTTTCCGGCTTCGGTCCAACTCATATACCCCTCTTTGAGGTTGACTACTTTATAGCCCGCATCTGACAGAACTTGGGCAGCGGCAGCGCTGCGTCTTCCGCTGCGGCAATAAATGGCAAGACGGATTGATTTGTCTAAATTTTTACTGATTTCATCAATAAATCCCTCCTTTTGCCAGTCAATGTTTATCGCGTTTGGAAGATGTCCTTCATTGTACTCTTGCGGGGTACGTACATCGATAACGCAGGTTCCGGCAGACAATATTGCCTGGTAGAACTCATCGGGATTCAAATCGGCCCAATTACTGCAGTTGCATGAAGAAAAGCCAAGCAGAGACATGCACATGGATAAGGTTAGTTTCAGTTTTTTCATTATGGAATTGTTTAACTGGGCGTAAAGATAAGCAAAGATTGTCAAAACTCTGCAATGGGCAATAATGTCTCATATCTTATAGGAAAAATACACATTAATGAGTATATTTGCACTCTATTTCATACGCGTACAAGCTAAAACATTTATAATCAAAAACTAAACTTTTTATGTGGTTAATCGATTCATCAATCGGACGTAAGGTAGTGATGAGCGTTTCCGGTGGCGCTCTGATCCTGTTCCTGACATTCCACATGGCAATGAACTGCGTAGCCCTGATTTCGGGCGAAGCCTACAATGCCGTGTGCGAGTTCCTGGGAGCAAACTGGTATGCACAGGTGGGTACGTACGGACTTGCCTTCCTTGTGCTGGTTCACTTTGTTTTCGCGTTCATCCTGACCATCCAGAACAGGAAAGCACGCGGCAGCCAGAGATACGCTGTTACTGAGAGGCCCAAATCTGTTGAGTGGGCTTCACAGAACATGCTCGTTCTGGGCATAATCGTGGCTCTTGGTCTCTGCCTGCATCTGTTCAACTTCTGGTCAAAGATGCAGCTTCAGGAACTTCTTGGAACGCAGTCCTCAATCGCTGCACCCACTGACGGCGCTGCATTCATCGAGTACACCTTCTCAAAGTGGTACTATGTGCTGGCTTACATCGTATGGCTGGCTGCTCTGTGGTTCCATCTGTCACACGGTTTCTGGAGCGCACTCCAGACTCTGGGCTGGAACGGCAAGACCTGGCAGTGCCGCTGGCAGGTTATAGGCAACATCTATGTAACCCTGCTAGTTCTTGGTTTTGTGGCAGTTGTTCTGACTTTCTATTTCAAGAGCCTTTGTTAAACTGTAAATGCACACGATTATGGCTACTATAGATTCAAAAATTCCCGAAGGCCCGTTGGCAGAAAAATGGTCCAACTATAA
>CACYHN010000021.1:72897-85444 GCA_902774275.1 uncultured Bacteroidales bacterium | reverse complement strand
ACAGGAAGGAACAGGTAGGCCGGATTCCAGTCAACCAGCACGTTGCCGTAGTCAAATATTACGTTTTTAATCATTTGATTGCAAGTTTGTTATGGTATCCCGTGCAATGGCGCTTATCTGGGCACTGTCAGGAACTGCAAGCCCCACTTTTTTCATATATCCGCTTATGGAATTAATGTACTGCGGCATATCATCGGGAGCAATCGGATCAACAGCCGGCAGGTCCATGCGGAGCGGATCAATAGCCGTGCCGTTCTTGAATACACGGTAATCCAGATGCGGTCCGGTAGCAGTACCTGTCATGCCGACATATCCTATCAGTTGTCCTTGCGATACATGAGTTCCCTGGCTGATACCGCTTGCAAATCCTTTTAAGTGCATATACTCAGTAGTATATGTTGAATTGTGCTTAATCTTAAGGTAGTTGCCGCCACCTTTACTATCCCAACCTTTTGTTATGACTACACCGTCACCCACTGAATATACGGGTGTGCCTGACGGTGCAGCGTAATCCACGCCATGATGCGCACGGACAATCTTCTTGATGGGATGCAGACGTGCCTCAGAGAATCTGGAGCTGATACGGGAATAGCTGAGCGGCGCCTTGAGGAATGCGCGCCTCAGGCTGGTTCCCTGCTCGTCAAAATACTCGCCGCGCTCATTATGATATGCATATCGGAAAGCATAATGGTTGGTGCCCGATGTTATGAAATTTGCAGCCAGGATATTGCCTGTAGCCACCCTTACTGTATCGGCATACAACTCCTGGTAATAGACTGAGAATGAGTCATTCTTCTGGATGCCAAAGAAGTCAATGGTCCATGAATATACATCGGCCAGCGTACCGGCCAGGTCAGCTGAAGCCCCCTGTTCTATCATGGCATTCCAGAGTGATGACTGTATGCTTCCGCTTATGTATTTCTCAACGGTGTCAACGGGTAATGCTCCGCGATAAGAGTAGATGCTGTCTGTCAAGGAATATACCGCATAATCAACACTGTTTATGTCATATACAAAATAGCGGGTTGTAGCCAATGAGTCGCGGTCACGGATAATATGATATGGCTTGCCGGACTGTATCTTGCGTACGCTCCACGTACTGTCCGATGATCGGTCAAGATAATGTATGGTCTGTGCTGACACACCGTATTTGAACAGGATATTGGAGAGCAACTCATTGCGGCCAATAATGCCGTCCACAATATCCAGACTGTCAACGTTTACACCCCAACGGTAAACCGGCTGCGGAAGGACCTCAACAGGCTCATCGGCAACCGGCTCTACGGGTTGGCTGTTTTGCTTGCATGATAGAATCAGTCCGGCTGTCAGGATTGCGTATTTAAGGAATCTGCTCATTCCTTGAAAGCTGCATATCCTTCAATAATCTCCTTGTTCAGAGCATCACTGACCGGTACCATGGGCAAGCGCAGCACATTCTCAAGTTTGCCCTGGTTTGCCATAAGGGCCTTTACTCCGCTTGGGTTACCCTCCTTGAAGAGCAGGCTATATACGGGTTCAAACTCCTTATGAATGGCTGCAGCCTCATTGAGTTTACCTTCAATGGTAAGATGAATCATCTGGCCGAATGTCTTGGGCAGCGCATTGCCTACAACTGATATCACGCCTACAGCACCGTCATGAATGGATTCCATGGCTAAGCTGTCATCACCTGATATCACCTTGAAGTGCTCGGGAGCGCCCTTGATGATTTCATTGATCTGGTCCATCTTGCCACTTGCCTCCTTGACACCTATCACGTTCTTGAACTCACGTGCTATGCGCAGTGTGGTATCGGCTGTCATGTTGATACCTGTGCGTCCGGGAACGTTATACAGTATAATGGGCTTGCTTGATGCCTTGGCTATCTCAGCAAAGTGACGATATACGCCCTCCTGTGATGGCTTGTTGTAGAAAGGTACGGCGCTAAGTATGCCGTCTATTCCGTCAAACTGATACTGTTTGATCTGCTCAACGGCGGTAGCGGTGCAGTTGCTGCTGCATCCTACCATTATGGGGATACGGCCGTTTACCAGTTTTATGACGAATTTAACCACCTGAAGGCGTTCATCGGATGTAAGTGTAGGAGTCTCAGCTGTCGTGCCCAGTACGCACAGGAAATCAGTGCCACCTGCTATGAGGCTTTCCACAATGCCGGTCAGTCTGTCAAAATCAATCTGACCATCCTGTCTGAAAGGTGTGACCAGGGCTACGCCAAGTCCCCTAAAAGGGTAAGAGTAGTTCATTGGATGTTATAGTTGTTATTTTTTCATTAATCATTTCCAGGAATTCAGTCTCGCTTACCAGCTTAACGCCAAGCTCCTGTGCTTTCTCACGTTTGGCAGGCCCCATGTTATCACCTGCCAGCACGAATGATGTCTTGGCTGATATGCTGCCGGCATTTTTTCCTCCGTGACGCTCTATCAAAGCCTTGTACTCATCACGCGAATGGTGGTTGAACACACCGCTTATGACAATAGTTTTGCCAGCCAGAAGTTCCGTGCCACCCTGAGTCTGCTCATCTGTAAGTTCCATCTGCAAGCCGAACTCTTTCAATCGGTTAACCAGGTCACGGCTGCGTTCATCATTGAAGAATGTTACAATGCTCTGCGCAATCTTGGTGCCGATCTCATTTACAGACGTCAGTTGCTCCATTGTGGCGTTTTCAAGTGCCTCCATTGATTTGAATGCACGTGCCAAAATCTTGGCCACTGTCTCGCCCACAAAGCGTATGCCAATAGCAAACAGAACCCGCTCAAAAGGAACCTTCTTGGAGTCCTCAATACCATGCACAATGCTAACGGCCGATTTCTCCCCCAGCCCCTCCAGGCGGCAGATATCCATTGCCTTAAGAGTGTATAGATCAGCGATATCCTTTATGAGGCCGGCCTGATAGAACAGGTCAATCGTCTCGGTACCCAGACCGTCTATATTCATAGCCTTGCGGCTCACAAAATGCTCTATGCGGCCTTTTATCTGCGGCGGGCAGCTTATGGCATTGGGGCAATAGTATGCAGCTTCACCCTCATATCGGATGAGCTTTGTACCGCATTCCGGGCAGACATCAGCAAAACGTACGGGATCACCCATCAGCATTGAACGTGAATCCATATCCACGGCTGTAATCTTGGGGATAATCTCACCGCCCTTCTCCACATAGACCATATCGCCAATATGAAGGTCCAGCCCCTTGATTATGTCTGCATTATGCAGTGTGGCACGCTTAACAATGGTTCCTGACAGCTGGACAGGATCCAGATTGGCTACCGGAGTAACGGCACCGGTTCGTCCCACCTGATAAGATACACTGTTAAGTCTGGTAAGTTGCCTCTCGGCCTGGAACTTGTATGCAATCGCCCAACGTGGTGACTTGGCCTTGAAACCCAGATTACGCTGCTGTCTTAATGAGTTAACCTTGAGCACAATACCATCAGTAGCCACAGGCAGATTCTTGCGTTCTGTGTCCCAATAGTTTATATAGTCAAGCACCTCCTCAATGGTGGTGCATTTCTTCATGTGGTCCGATACCTTGAAACCCCACTTGGCAGCCTCCATCATGTTCTCATAGTGGCCGTCAAACGGCAACTGCTCACCAAGCAGATAGTAAAGATATGAATCCAGCTGGCGCCGTGACACCTCCTGCGGATTCTGCAGTTTGAGTGTGCCCGATGCCGCATTCCTGGGGTTTGCAAACAGTGGTTCCTCTTGCTGCTCGCGCTCAGCATTAAGTTTCTCAAATGATGTCCAAGGCATAAGCACCTCACCGCGTATCTCAAATTCGCGTGGATAGTTGCCTTTCTGGAGTACCAACGGTACAGACTTGATGGTGCGGACGTTATCGGTCACAATATCGCCCTTCACGCCGTCTCCGCGCGTTACAGCTTGCACCAACTTGCCGTCCTCATAAATCAAAGAAATGGAAAGACCGTCATACTTGAGCTCGCAGCATATCTCAAACGGCTCATTGAGTAGTCCGCTGACACGCTGAAAGAACTCACGAACCTCCTGCTCGCTGTAGGTGTTGTCAAGTGAAAGCATCGGATAACGGTGCTCTGCCTGCTCAAATCCCTTGCTTATATCGCTTCCTACACGCTGTGTGGGTGAATTGGGATCATAAAACTCAGGATGTTTCTCCTCCAGGTCTATGAGCTCGTGCATGAGCTGGTCAAACTCGATATCGGATATGACGGGAGCATTCTGCACATAGTACAGATTGTTGTACCTGTGTAGCAGTTCGCGCAGCTCTGTTATCCGTTCAGTTTCGCTCATCAGCGGGTTTGTATTGAAAGTACCGTTTTCAAACCGCGAATTTACTCATAAAATTTGTATTTTTGCGGACAGAAACGGTACAATGTGCGTATATGCGTATAGATATTCTTACAGTATTTCCTGATATGCTTGAGGGCTTCTTCAACTGCTCAATGATGGCACGTGCCCAAAAGGCCGGCCTGGCCGAGATACATCTGCACGACATCAGGGAATACACTACTGATAAGCACCACAAGACTGATGACTATCCCTTTGGCGGCTGTGCCGGTCTTGTAATGAAAATTGAACCCATTGACCGTCTCATAACAGACCTCAAGTCACAACGCGATTACGATGAGGTAATCTACACCTCACCTGATGGCGAGCAGTTTAACCAGAAGACGGCAAACAGCCTCTCACTGCTTGATAATGTGATAATTCTGTGTGGTCATTACAAGGGAATTGACTATCGCATCCGCGAGCACCTGATTACCCGAGAGATAAGCATAGGTGATTACGTACTCACCGGAGGTGAACTTGCAGCCGCCGTGATGACAGACAGTATTGTAAGATTAATTCCTGGCGTTCTCTCTGATGAGCAGTCCGCCCTCTCCGACTGTTTCCAGGACAATCTCCTGGCCCCGCCAGTCTACACCCGTCCTGCCGAATACAAAGGCTGGCGAGTCCCCGATGTCTTACTCTCAGGCAACCAAGCCCTCATCGACGACTGGGAATTCCAACAATCAATGGAAAGAACCAAAAGGTTGAGGCCAGATCTACTGGAGTAAATTCCATCCGGATGTTTTCTCGCCGCTTCGCGGCTCGGTTTTCTTTGACTTTTATGGCCCGTTGGGCCTAAAAAGTCTCGGGACAGAATCCTATCTGCGTACTAAAAACAACCTTTTTTTAGTTTGGGGCGGCGACGCCCCAAACCCGTTCCATTCCACTCTGCCGGCCTCCGGCCGGGTAAAACGAAATTCCGACAACGCTTTGCTGTCGGAATTCCGTTTTACTTGGTGCAGCTGGAAACTTTATTACGAATAGGTATACCTAACTGGAAACCTTTGTTAATCGGTTTCCAAAGCCCCGATAATCTCCTGAACCGAGTTGAAGCCGTGACGTTCAAGATACTCTTGGATTCCGTCAACAACTTTCTCCGATATAGAAGGATCAATGAAGTTAGCTGTGCCAATCTGGATGGCCGCTGCGCCAGCCAAAAGGAACTCAATGGCATCGGTGGCTGAACATATTCCGCCAAGCCCGATGACAGGAATTTTTACCGCTTTTGCCGTTTGCCATACCATACGTAGAGCAACCGGCTTTACAGCGGGGCCGCTCATGCCGCCGGTAATGGTTGACAGGATAGGTTTGCGCTTCTCGGCATTAATAGCCATACCCAACATAGTGTTGATGAGTGATACGCTGTCAGCGCCTGCGCCCTCAACCGCACGTGCAATCTCGGTAATATCGGTAACATTTGGTGAAAGCTTCACTATCAGAGTCTTATCGTATGCCTTGCGTACAGCGCTTACAACTTGAGCGGCGCTTTCGGGCTTTACGCCGAACGCCATGCCGCCCTGCTTAACGTTTGGGCAAGATATATTGAGCTCTATGGCAGGTATGTCATCGAGAGTGTTTATTATGCTTGCACACTGGACATAATCCTCGATGCATGAGCCTGATACGTTCACAATCACGTTAGTCTGGAACTTACGCACATCTGGGTATATGTGGTCCACAAAGTAATCAATACCTTTGTTCTGTAAACCTACGGCATTGAGCATTCCTGACGGAGTCTCAGCCATACGGGGATAAGGATTGCCCTGACGCGGGTTAAGTGTAGTTCCCTTTACGATGATGGCGCCAAGATGGTTGATGTCCATAAAATCAGCATACTCAGTACCATAACCGAATGTGCCCGATGCAGTCATGACCGGGTTCTTGAGCTCCAGCGAGCCTATCTTAGTGTTTAATTGAACCATTTCAGTCTGTCTATATTGAATACCGGACCCTCTTTACATACACACACATTACCGCTATCAGCAGTATCTTCAACGCAGCACAGGCAGGCGCCTATTCCGCAAGCCATACGGTGTTCCAGTGATACCTCACAAGCTGTCTCATGCTCCTTTGCCCAACGTGCCACAGCCTTAAGCATAGGCGTAGGACCGCAGGCGTAGATGCGGTCAAATGACTCGCTGTCCATAAGCAGGCTGTGATTGGTAACAAAACCCTTTTCTCCGGCAGAACCATCCTCAGTGGTCATGAACAGGTCACCGTATTTTATGAACTCCTCTTTACGAAGTATAAGATCCTCAGTGCGACCTCCAAACAGGAATGTGGGACGGATTCCATGCTCGGCCAACTCCTGGCCCAGGAACAAGAGAGGAGCTACTCCAACTCCGCCACCAACCAGCAGCGGACGAGCCACATGAGTTGTGCGGTAACTGAAACCATTTCCAAGCGGCAGCAGTACGTTAACCTTGTCGCCCTGCTTGAGCTCAGCAAGTGACTGAGTACCTTCACCGACAATTTGGATAAGAAACTCCACAAGGTTGTTTACACGATCTATGGCATGAATGGAGATAGGCCTACGCAACAACACTTTGGCGCTTGGCACCAGCAATTCTGCAAACTGACCGGCTATCATATCAGGTAAATCGCCGGGATATTGCAGAGTCAGAAGCGTAGCACAGGGGCCAACCATACGGTTGCTGACCACAAGCATATCTGTTTGGAACTTTTTCATATTTATAAAATGTACCGCGAAAGTAATTTTTTTAATTGAGAATTGAAAATTGAAAATTGAGTATTTTTGGAGCAGCGAGAGTCATCAAGCTTGCTTGTTTAACCGTTTCTGTCCCCCGATAACGGGGGAACCGAAGGGGGTGTAAAGACCATTGAACGCGACAAAAATCAAAAACGCAGTTTTTAATTAACACGTACCTGCGTAAAACCCGCGACATTAAAAATGGCTTGGAGATCTTCCAAGCCATTTTTATAATTTTCAATTTTCAATTTTCAATTTTCAATTTTCAATTGATTAGTATTCCTGTACGTTCTTGAAATCTCTCCACTCCAGACGTCTCTTGTAGTTGAAGAGCTGACCCTTAGGTACATACAGCTTAGCATTCTGCTTTGTCTCGTCATCAAACACCGTGGGGCTGTTGTGCGGCGGGAAGAAACCGTGTGCGTTGATAAGTGAAAGCTTGGGGCAGTTTTTGAATGATTCTGTACCAAGAATCCTCACGTTACCTCCCAGTTCAACCTCCTCAAGTGCAGTGCAGTTTTTGAATGCAAAGTCACTGATAGCGGTAACAAAGTTGCCAACGAATACCTTTCTAAGATAGGTGTTATCCGTAAATGCTTCTGTGCAGATGAATGAAACATCTTCAGAGATAACATAATCAGTCAGTTGCTTCTTAGCAGGATACTTTACAAGCATCTTATTATCCTTGCTGAAGAGAACGCCGTCAACGTCCTTATACGACTGGTTATTCTCATTAACTGTGTACTTCTTGACTCCTGAGCAGCCTTTGAAAGCGTCATTTACTATACGCATAATGCTGAATGGAATATCTATCGATGTCACCTCTGAACATCCGAAGAATGCATTCTGGTCAATTTCAACTACACGGAAAGTGAAGTCATCATTAGCACCGGTGGTAATGAAAGACGGGATGCTGATGTCACCTTTGTATGAACTTGGACCATCATCAAAACTCTTGCGTCCATTTGTTCTGTCCCAAGTGAGGGATACATTACCAAAGTTATCCAGGATCTTGTAGCACAGGGTAGTGCCGTTGTTATACTTTACGGTGATGATCTGGTCATTGATCTCTGCTTCAAGCTGCTTTACGAGCAGTGTCTGCCAAACTTCATTCTGATTTGATTTTGATGCTTCTTTACTTGAACGACACCCTGTGAGGCATAGTGCAGTAAGAAGAATTGCAAATAGATATTTTTTCATAGCCTTACATTAATTGGTTTGTTTTGAGCAAATATAAACATCAAATCTGAAAAAATCAAAAAAACCGTATTATTTTTTTAATTCCGAAGAAAATTTTTGATAAGTACCGTCCTCAAAGAATATCACCACCTCTTTTATTCTCTTTTGAGTCTTGTCGGAAGCATTATCAAAATTTGAGTTAACTCCCTTATTGTTAGCTCTTTTACGTGTGTTTGAAGGACTCTTTTCCTCTTTGACGTTTGAAAATTCAGAATTATCCTTACCCTGGTTAGAGAAAACGGTGCTCTCCATGCCCGGAAACAGGGGGTAATCCTGATTCTGGCTCTCATTTTGCTGCATAACAGGTATGGCATATCCTTTTCCGTTCAATAGCCATTCAAGCTCAACATCCGGATACTTGGAATGAATAGCCATTATTATTTTAAGACTTGCCTCGTTTCTTCCGCTAAGTATGTGCTGAAGCGTGGTTCTTTGGATTCCGATCTCATTTGCAAATTGAGTTGGAGTCAAGTTCAACAGTTGCATCAATTCTTCAAGTCT
Organism: uncultured Bacteroidales bacterium; assembly: GCA_902774275.1. Taxonomy (GTDB): domain Bacteria; phylum Bacteroidota; class Bacteroidia; order Bacteroidales; family Bacteroidaceae; genus Colenecus. Next base: position 76,689 of record CACYHN010000021.1, on the reverse strand, counting down.
TTCCTTCATAGAAAAAAGTGTCATTTTTGTTGTTGTTACAAATGTATCAACAAATTTTGAATTAAGCAATGCACAAATGTGAAATGCAATTGTCTATTACAAATGTAAAAACAACAACATTTGTCACGCGTTTGCATCAGGTGTCATTATATTCACTCTTCAACAGGGTGTATTTGGCTGCAAAATAGTTTGAGTTATATATTAAAACTATTGGACTATAGCACTTTATAACTATAAATTTACCGCTAAAACAAGGTTTTTGAGGATTTTGCATAAAAGTCAGGATACAAGTGAACCTTTTGTTTAAATAACATTATATAAATACGCTGATTTTGAGTGAATTGTGACAAATATACAATTTTGCATCTTTTTTCGTATATCATAAACAGGTCGCTAGCGGCTCTGGGATTGAATCGACCAATCATAATACAATTGTATTCAAACATGTGATTTTAGCTCAAATTACAATTGTAATAATGTGTCCAATTTTACAATTGTAATAGTTAATAAAAATTAAAGGCCACCTTGGGGGCAGCCTTTAAAACTTGTAATCGCTGAGATTTTAAAATTTGGAACGAACTCCTATCTTAGCACGTAAATATTGAAATTTCAGAAAATCGGTCTTTTTGAAACAAAAACAGACAGGGATTGTCAAAAATCAATGTAGTATCAAATACAGCAACTCTTTCAACAGCCCCTCTCCTGTATTGGCTGTAGCATCTACTCCTTTTGATTTGGCATCGTATTTACGGATAGTGCATATTATCTGCATGGTTTGTGTAGCTGTATAGTTTCGCATACCAATTATGTAGTCCCTTACTCCCCACGTGCTCTTGAGATCAAGTTGCTCAGCAATACCCTTATCAGTCTTGTCAGGGGCATAAAATGCGAGCATCAGATTTGCAAAATACGGGAATATGGCGGCTGTAACCAGTTGCATTGGGTACATTTTTGGGTTGCTCTCATAATAGGCGGCAATCTGATTGGCCTTAAGTACGTTCTTATTTATGATTGCATCCTTGAATTCAAAGATATTGAAGTCCTTGCTTATACCAACATGCTCCTCAATGAATTCAGGAGTTATCTCCTGCTGTCCTTGCGGGAGAGCTGTAATAAGCTTGTTCAATTCATTGACCATGCGGCTCAAATCAGATCCTACAGACTCACACATCATTGATATGCCCTTGGAGCTCATTTTTAGTTTATGTTCACTGATGAACTCTTCTACAAACTGTGGCAGAGCATCGTCTTTGATCTTCTTTGATTCAAATAAAACTCCGTTTTTCTCTATTACAGCGGTTATTTTCTTGCGTTTGTCAAGTGAACCGTTCTTATGACAGAATACCAGAATAGTACTTGGCTGAGGATGTTGGAGATAAGCTGAAAGAATTTCAGAAGGCGATGTAGGTCCGCTCTCGGCATCCTTTTTCATAAGATGCTGAGCCTCTTTTACAATTATCACCTGCCTGTCTGCTCCCATTGGGTATGAACGCGCCCTTTGGATAACATCATTCATAGTGGTCTCATTGCCGTAGACTACCATCTGATTAAAGTCACGGGCCTCTTCAGGGAGTGCATTGTCTCTTATATAATCGGATATGGAATCAATAAAAAACGGTTCATCGCCCATCAGGTAATAAACGTTTTTATATATCCCGTTTTCAAGTTCCTTAAGAATCTGTCTGTATATCGAGCTTGGCGTTGCCATTTCAATTCATTTTATTAACTTCGCCCCAATACTGAAAAACAGTATTTGAATTGCGTTATACAAAGATATGACTCATAATCTGAATTTGCCACCATTTGAGCCAAAAATATCCGAACAGGATGATAAGTTTTTTATCTGGGACCCCGTTCGCAAGCTATGGACCGCATTCACACCTGAGGAAAATGTTCGCCAATGCTTTGTGTCATACTTAGTTAACTATAAAGGCTACCCAATTTCACATATTGCCAATGAACAAGGCATAGAATTGAATGGCATGAGCCGCCGATGTGACTCTGTGATATATGATAAGTCCGGGCAGCCAAAGGTTATTGTTGAGTATAAAGCCCCTACTGTCACTCTTACGCAGAAGGTGTTTGACCAGATAGCCCGATACAACCTGGTTCTTCACGTTGACTACCTGATTGTAAGCAACGGCCTCAAGCACTACTGCATAAAAATGGAATATCCCACAGGAAGCTTTACATTCCTGCAGGATATTCCCAATTATGCTGATCTTTAATCAATCCTCGTCAGCAGCAGCCTTGCGAGAGCGACGCTTAGGAGTTTCTGCAACTTTAACCTCCTCCTTTACACCGGCAAGCTCAGGATCTATCATGATACGTCCGCAATACTCGCAAACGATGATTTTCTTACGCATGCGGATATCAAGCTGGCGCTGAGGCGGAATCTTATTGAAGCAACCACCGCATGACTCACGCTGTACGTAAACGATACCCAGACCGTTACGTGTGTTGTTGCGGATACGCTTGAATGACTGGAGCAGACGGGGCTCAATGTTCAGCTCAAGAGCCTTGCACCTCTCACGCAGTCTCTCCTCCTCCTGACGGTTCTCCTCAATAATCTCCTGGAGTTCAGACTTCTTGATCTCAAGATCCTGCTTCTTCTCCTCAACCAGAGCCTTGTTGTTCTCTATCTCCTCTTTCTTGGCATTGATGGCGTATGTAAACTCACGGATACGCTTCTCAGCAAGTTCAACCTCAAGGTTCTTGAACTCAATCTCCTTGTTGAGTGAATCAAACTCACGGTTGTTGCTTACATGATCCTGCTGCTCCTGATATTTTGCAATCTGAGCTTTTGATACTTCAATCACATTCTTGTTCTCAGCAACGCCCTTGGTCATCTCAACGACATCAGAACTAGCCTTCTCAATACGTGTGATCAAGCCGGCAATCTCATCCTCCAGGTCCTGAACCTCAAGAGGAAGCTCACCGCGCAATGTCTTGATCTTGTCAATCTCAGTCAGCATTGTCTGAAGCTGATACAGAGACTGAAGTTTCTCCTCTACTGAGTACTCACTCGGGTCTTTCTTTGTGTTTGTAGCCATAATAATATGTGTTTATGTTTGTTATCCTATGTAATAGTTGATGGGATTCGTTTTGTTGGCGGTCTTTATGACCTTAAGCTCCGGGAATGATTCCTTAAGGATATCGGCTATGAGATCCACCGTAAACTGCTCACTCTCAAAATGGCCGGTCTCAATCAGTTTAATCACGCCGTCATAACCAAAGAAACGGTGATAACCTATCTCACCTGTCATAAATGCATCAGCCCCCTGCTCTACGGCTTTGTCGGCCAGGAAAGCCCCTGCTCCACCGCATACGGCCATACGGCTTATTTTGCGGCCCAGTTCTCCGTTATGTCTGATGCACGCTACGCCAAACTTATCCTTGATGAGAGCCAAAAGCTCCTGCTCACTCATGGGCTCCTTAAAGAGTCCGATGATGCCGGCCCCGTTACCATCGGGCTGCTCATCAAGTGGTTTAACATCAGTCAGTCCCAGAACGTTTGCGATGCGCATATTGACTCCCTTGGATGCATTATCAAGGTTCGTATGGCTTGCGTAGATGGTTATTCCTGCACGTACGGCATCAATCACAATACTTCCGATATTGTCATCGGTAAGCTTCTTGAGCGGACGGAACAGCAGCGGATGGTGTGAAACAATCATATTGCATCCGTTCCGCATGGCCTCATCAACAACCTGACGGGTCACGTCCAGACACAATAAAACCCCTGAAACTTCGGTCTCTGTAGTTCCAACCTGCAAGCCTGAATTGTCATAA
>CACYHN010000021.1:0-72884 GCA_902774275.1 uncultured Bacteroidales bacterium | reverse complement strand
GTTCCAACCTGCAAGCCTGAATTGTCATAATCATCCTGCAGTGGCAGAGGCGCGAATCTCTCAAGGGCATCAATTATTTCCCTGATGTTCATCACCTTTATTATGTGCCTGCAAAGATATACATTTTAATTGAGAATTGAAAATTTTTGAAGCAGTGAGAGGAGAAAATAAGCTTACCTGCAGGCGGTCATCAGGATTCACCAGCCTGAATGAGAAGTTTCCTAAGCTATCGCATATGGAGTGCGCCACGATCTTGTTCGATGAGTCCTTCTCAATCACACTAGCTCCATTCAGAGGGCCATCTGCATCCTTGATGACGCCTTATCAGACTGTTTCATCGAGACAATAAATCTATCACCATCAATCTGTTGACGGATATCGGCATATCCTTCACAGCTTATGCACAGGATGTTATCAGGATTGACCGATTCAAGCCTGAACTCGCCGTCAGCACCGGTTTTTGTTTCAGATATGATATTGCCATTTAAATCGCGTTCGGTAATGACAGCGTCTTTAAGCGGTCCTATGGCATTCATCACAACTCCATCTACACCATTCACCGGATATTCAGCATCTCCGGTACCGGGTTTACGCCCCTTTACAATAATTTTCTGCTTAGATGACTTGGGACGCCTGGCAACTTTGGCATTATCCAGATTTATAAAATATTGAATCGTTGGAACGGTGTACCAGAATCTGGAGTTTTCGCTGTCAAATTCCTCATCTGTACTTTTGTCCGCTATTTTCTTGACATATGGCTGATATTTCACAAACTTTCCGCGTTTCTGGTCATAGCGGCAGAGTTCTGCCTTTATAATCAAGCCATTTGGATCCATTACACGCAGGCGGAATCGGCCACGTTCATCGGTACAGGTGGCATTCACAACATTTCCCTTGCTGTCAATTTCCGATACTACGCATCCTCCGCAGCCCCAATAATCAGCAAACACAGCACCATGTATGTAATTGCCGGAATAAATTGCCCAAGAGGCATGATGCCAACCACTGGAACCTACCCAATGTTGTGGTTCATTATATGTTTCCGATGGATTATAGTAAGGTGTAACTTCCCATCTGTTTGCATTAGGCATAGGTTCCGGCCCAAGTTTATCCTTGAATTCATCATATAAATCAAACCATGCCATACTCAGTGCTATTTCATACCATTGTTCTGCAGCCTTACCATCCATTAGTACCTTGACCACATTAAAATTTCTGGGAAAATCAACTTTTGGACCCTTCTGATATTTTTTGGCATGATCGATATCATACTTAGCAGCATCAATCAGGCCTTTAGATTCTAACTCACTGATCTCAATCAAGGCCGATGACATCGCATCATCAATCCTATCCCTGTCATACTTATAGTAACTAAGGATTGCCCTATAACCGCTACTGTCTTTCTGAAGGAAAATGCCATATGGCTTATAACCGAAAGGACTGAAAGTATAACCGCAAATGAAGCTGTCAGGGACAACCTCTATCAGGCTCTCCTCATAATCACAAACAATGAATCTGTCACTTGCGTCAAAGGCCGGAACCATGTCTTTCATATCAGGTTCCGGATCTGGTTCACGCCTTTCCTGGGCGAAAGCCAGGGTTAAGGCCCCTTCAAACGTCAACAGAATTGATAAAACTGATACTGGAAGGACTTTTCTCATACTCAAAAACATTTCAATCAGAACTCCACCTTTATATCTTTATCAAAGGGAACAGCTATTCCTCCGTAAGTGGCAGGCTGCCACTTGGGCATACTCTCTATTGCAGCCTTAACAGCTTTCTCAAACTCCTCATCCAGATTATCCTCAATGCCTCTTTGACTTTTATACCATCTATACCACCATAAGCCTCCTGCATCACCTTCCAGAATGGTGCCATCGCGGTCAATAAGAAAGCCCACATTAATTGTAAGATCACTATCCGTTTCTGCAGCCGCCTTCCGGATCTCTTCAGGCATCCGGACGCGCTCTTTGATATATTGCTTCAACGCTTCATCACCGCCTGGAAACTGTGGTTCTTTATCTACACCCTCTATATCAAAACTGGCCATCCAGCCTATCTTGAAACTTATGGCGGTACTCTCTTCATCCTGTTGGCACCCTACTATTCCGCCCCATAGTTTCATAGGCATACTTCCGATGAGCTTTCCGTTATCATCAACCTGCTGATAAGTGAAATCAGTCTTGCAAATCTCGCTCAACATCTTATCGTCCATGCAAACCTCACTGGGAGTCATACCATTCTCAGTAAACGGCAGGAACTTAAGGAACCAACCGTCAAATTTGGTTTCGCGACCAGTTGGAAGACAACCATATCCACGTAATTCACCCGGACGTGTTTTCTTTACAATGTTCTTCCAGAATTCACGGTCAGGATTACCCTGGGATGCTTTTATAAACTCTGCGGCTATTGGCTCCAGCTGATCGGCCCACCAGTCCAGACCATAATCACGCAAAAGGTGTACTTTATCGGCAAACTTCTTCCAGTCATCAGTAGTACCCTGAAGAGTAACGTACGGAATGCCGCATATAGTTTCCAGCATCCTGTACTCAAAGAATTTCTGCATGGTATTCATCAACGTGATTCTGGAAGCAATCAACTCATCGGTACCTGTGGTTGAAAAATCGGCCAACACCATATCCACCACCTCCTTTTTCTTGACGTTGGAGCGCACCTGTCGGGTAAAATCAGCCGTTACGGCTGCCCAATCAAAATCCTCAGAGAACGGGCTGTGCGCCGTCCTGACCGTTAATGCCTTGCGGCCGTTGAAATCAACCAGCACGTCACGCATGCTCTCACTGTTCTCATTCACATAGTGTGAGAATCCCTGACAGACAAGCGTCCAAAGCACATCGGGCGACAGGACTACGGGATTATGGAAAGCGAATGCATCAATCATGCCGTTAAAGAAAGGAGTAGAATAATTGAATGAAGCACCACGATCAGGCTTTTCAAAATAGATAAACTTTTCAGAGTCATCATCATAACTACATTTGAATACCATCTGGTCAATCGAATCACCTACAAGCAAATTAGGAGAAGCTGATCCGGGAGTGTACAGTTTAGGATCAGGCAGTTCACCATCCACCCAGAATGTAATAGAGCCATTATCACGCTTTATGATTTGCCCCGTCTCAGCTTCCGATGGAAATACTATCAGCGGTTCCGGGTCTGGAGTTTTGGAGGCTTCTTGAATATTCTGAGATTGATAAAAATATGAGATTCCAGTTTTGTCCAACCGGAAATTGACCGGCATTGCCATTCGCACTCTCCTTATCGTATCGTTCAGTTTTCCCGGAGTCCATTTGGGCATTCGTTTTATAAGTCGAAGAGCTTCGGCATCCAAAGATTCAGAGCTGCTGGTCTTGAGCACCTTTGCATTTGTGATTGAGCCATCCTTCTCAACGATGAACTGCACCACAACCCTAGCCTGAATACTATCTCTGCGGGCATCGTCCGGATAGACCATTTTTTCGTTCAGATAATCAAGATACGCATCACGACCTCCCGGGTATTCGGGATATTCATCAACGATATAAAACGCAGTGTCGTTATCTTTATGATTAGCGACAACGGTAAAAAACAATACGATCAACAAGACTATGAGCACAGCTATTGAAGCTATCCATTTATTGGCAAAGGATTTTGTTTTCATAAACTCTTTAGTTTTTTCTATCACTATAACGGCAAAACATCGTCAATACGTCTTTTTACATGTATTCTGAAAACTTAGTTGTTTTTGGGACAGACGGGACGAACGGGTATGCCGTCACAACGATAATAATCTGTAATACAACTTTGGACCCAACGGTTCATGTGATCATAACTAAAATCAAAAAGGGAGGCATTAGGCGGATAATCCATAAAGAGTGAGCTTGACCAATACCAGCCAAACTCTTCGACACCTTTTAGGCCTGACATGAAGTCTCTTTCATTATCTTGCGTTATTCTTTTTGCTTGTCACTTCAAGTACGCCATTGGCACCCCTGTTACCCCATTTTTTCGTTGCCGCTGTATTCGTAAGAATTGAGATGTTTTTTATTTGATCAGACTCTATACCTAGCAATTCGGCCACTTTATCTTTGGAGAAGGAGTCAGTGGTAAAATCAAAATCATTAAGCTTGTCTCTATCCAAATTCATCACGTTACCATCTAGTATAATTAACGGATTTCCGTCTTGAGGGTATTGAGGACCGTATGCACGGGCGCGCATCCCCTGATACCTGTCTTCACGGATAATAAGGGGGACTGCAGCTTTAAGGATACTGTCAATTTCATTGTTTATCAGTAAGGTGTCAACGACCAATGTTACCTCCATAGCATTGCCGGTAAACTCACTTACAGCGGTATGGTATCCCAAATTGATTATCTCCAGACGGTCAGCCGGATCTACGAGTTTAAAACTGAAGTTTCCGTCAATATCAGTGATGGCATGAGCTACAAGGCGGTTTTCGGAATCCTTCTCCTCAACACGTGCCATCATCATCGGCCCTTCGGAATTGCAGACACGACCTGTTATCATGTCACCAGCAGCCGGTTTGGGGCCTGAAACCTCTACCTTTGAACGGGAATTGTTTATGCTGGCAGAATCAGATACCGTCTGGGAATTGGATTTGACAGACAGCAATGAGAATACAAACAATGACACACTGTACAGCACGTTTCTCCAGCCACGTGACAAAATGATCCTAAAGGTTCTGAATTTCATACTCTTGGCGTTTACGATGCTCAAAAGTACTTGTCAAATCAACAAAAGACAAGGATCAGGCGCTGCAAATCTGTTGCAATTGAGGGGGAGTTCGCCAAAGTGTCCCACAGTAAAGTGGCTCAGAGCGCTCCAGGGGTGCATCAGTGTGGGACACACCCGCTAAATAAAGAAGTGTCCCACACTAACCCTATCGAGAATACGTTCTCTAGCGGGTTGGTGTGGGACACTTTGGCAATATACCAATCAAATCAAGCCCAGTATGACTTTGTAAGAATGAACCTCATCGGGATCACCAAGCTCCTTGCCTGGAGTATCGGACAGCTTTACGCAGCGATAGACGTGCTGGCGGGGGTTGACCTGGAAGGTCTTGAGTTTCATTACGATGTTAAGGGGCTCAACCGTGCCTACATCGTTGGTGAGGTTGGTGCCGATACCGAATGATACCCTGATACGGCCCTCAAAGTACTTCTGGATGGCCAGAGCGCGGTCAAAATCAAGCGCATCACTGAACACGATTGACTTTGTCATGGGGTCAATATGGTATGACTCGTATTTGGCAATGATCTTATCACCGAACTCAAACGGATCACCGCTATCGTGACGTACGCCATCGTACAGCTTGGCCATATCGAGCGAGAAGTTACGCAGGAACACACGTGTGGTGAAGCAGTCAGGCAGCATGGTACCCATATTGCCGCCGTATATCTCTGCCCAGTGGCGCATCACGTAGTAGTTTGCCTCCTTGGGGCCCATGAATGCGGCCGTAGCCATCATAAGCTCATGTGCCATGGTGCCTATCGGCTTAAGGTCCGGACGGATGGACTGGTATTTCATTGCAAAATAGACAGTTGATGAGCCGATGAAATACTTGGCGTGACGTGCCAGATACTCGGTTACATGAGCCTCTACCTCATGTGAGTAGCGGCGGCGCATACCAAAGTTGGCAAACTTGAGCTTGTTATCATTTGATATGGCAACCTTCTTCTCAAGCTGGCTGTCTATGAATGCCCAATCCGGCTCAGTCTTCTCATAGGTACGGTAATATACCTCCGATACGGTACTCAGGATGGGTATTTCATAAAGGGTAACCTTGTATATAAGGTCTGTAGCCTCTATGTGCAGGTGTCCCTCATCATCCAGTGAGATCTGGATGATATCGGGGTTGAACCTGAATCCCATGAGCCACTCAAAGTAGCACTGGGGTATGAAATAGATATTATCATGGCACCAACGGAACTCCTCCTCCGTCAGGGCAAGCGTGGACAATTTCCTGAACTCGCTTTTGAGAAGGTCCACAAACTCTTGGGTGAACTTCTGGCCATTGCGGTCAGTGAAACTGAACGTACCTATCCCTTCAGGGGTTGTACGCTGGTAATAGTATGACATCGAGAACTTGTAGAGATCGTTCTCAAGCATACTTATTACAGTGGTGCCATTATCCATAATATCCTTATTTATAAATCTTTATGTTGTTCTCGTTCATGTAGGCAACCAGCGGATCAACTGTCTCTATGCTGGCTACGCCCTCCAGATATACAGAGAGCTCAAAACCTACCTCCTTGCTCAGGCGAACCAGATTCTTGAGAGTCTCAAGAACGCAGTACTCGGCAGCGATACCGCATACAACAACGTTATCACCCTTTACAAAGAGATCCTGGTCATCGGCCTTAGTGTTCTCAAACTGACCGTACTCCTCCTTGTCCTGAGCCTGGCCCTTGGGCAGGAAACGTACGTTATTAATATCCAGGTTATCCAGAATGCCGTCAGGCAGAGCTGCACCTACAGTGTAGCGTACACAGTGCTGCGGCCAGATACCGCCGTTGGCCTTGAATGAGCAGTGGTTCCATGGGTGCCAGTCAAGGGTAAAATAAACCTTGTCAAATTTGGTAAGAACACTCTTTACGGGATCCACAACACGGGTTCCGTCAGTAGCGGGCAGGTTTCCGTCAATGAAATCCTTCTGCAAGTCCACCACTACCATAATGTTTGCGGGTTCACGGTCTGTCATAACTTTCTGTGTCTTGTTTCCTGTGCAAGCTACCATAGTCATAACCATGGCTGCAGCTGCAAAAATCTTTAATACTTTCATTTCAATAACAAATAACAATCATTTCAGTGTGCAAAGTTAGTGATAATGATAGATTCTTTTCTATCTTTACCAAATAAATAAAGACACCTAACCAATTATGACACTTGTAGGTATTCTGTTTCTGATTATTGCGACCATCTGCGCCGCAATGTTCTCCATCTCATTCAAGATATTCCAACGTTTCAACATAGACTCCCATCAGGCCATATTCTTCAACTATATGACCGCGTTCATACTGGGAGTCTTATTCTCGCTCAATGGTGAGATAGTGGTCAACCCCATAAAGGCCGATTGGTTTATCCCGGTAATCTTCCTCGGGCTGATTTTTATGGCCGGAATGGTGGTTCTCTCCGACTCCACCCGCCGTGTAGGTGTTGCAATATCAACGGTTTGCAGCCGTGCATCGATGGTAATACCCATAATCGTCACGTTCCTGTTGATTGAAGGCAGCGCCAAGCCCAAGTGGCTTATCATTGCCCTTGTATTGGTTGCCATGAGTATGACCATATGGAAAGGCAAGTCCGATGGTGCCGGCCACAAGCTGTCTCTGCGCGACATACTGGCTCCCGTAACCGTTTTCCTGTCATTTGGTTTGAGCAATTCGGCCATGAAGGTTCTCCAGTATCATATCACCATATCCAACGCCGGACGCCCTGAGCACGATATAAACAGCGAGATATCACTTGCTACGGCTGGGATATTCTTCTTTGCAATGCTCATTTGCAGCTATTCGTTCTTTAAAAAGGGTCCCGATGGTAAGAGAGTTCCGGTATCATTCAAGAATATTCTGGGAGGCGCTTCACTGGGTGTAATAAACTATGGTTGTACATACACCCTGATGCTTTCCATGAAGACAATTGACTCCTCACTCCTGTTCCCCATCCATAACATCGGAATTGTAGCCATTGGAGCTATTGTAGGCTGGTTGGCATACGGTGAAAAACTAAGACCGCACCAAGTACTTGGTATCGTACTCGCTGCGGTCTCTATAGCCCTGCTCTGCATCTAAAAAAGTACAATTGGGGTCAGGCCCCAATTGTACTTTTTTAGTCGAAAATCAGTTTTATTCCCAGCTGGAGGTACCAGCAGTTGGTGTTGGATTTATCCATATCGAAGGTCTTGGAAACAAGGCCTTCTTTATTTGTTGCCATAGTGAACTGTGGACATCCCTCTGCATCCAATATAGGCTTACCCTGATTGTCTGCATACATAGTCAGAATCTTGCCGTTGTTGCAGGCTGCAGGAGTCTGCATGACGCCCCAGCTGCTATTGAGCAGGTTGCCTACGTTCATGATATCCAGAGAGAGCTGGAGGGTCTCGTTGCTGCGTTTGGAGCCTCTCAGTGCAGCTATGTTGAAGTTCTGGGCCAGATGCAGGTCAAAACGGTTGAGCCAAGGCATGCGGGCAGCGTTTGCATCGGCATACTCACCCTTATGGCTGCTCAGATAACCGTCCTGGTTTACAAAGTCCCAGAAAGCCTGCTGCTGTGCCTCTGCGGTGATTGAACCATTGGCCACGAACCTGATATCCTCCTTGTTTGCAGGGATCCAGATCAGGTCATTGGCGATACCGTCACCATTCATGTCATTTGTATAGGTGTAGCTGTAAGTGCCTGCCGAATATCCAGTGTAGAACAGACCTGCCTCAGTGCTCATGAACCTGTTTCTGGAGTATCCGAATCGGTATGTGACCATTGCCGAAACCTTATCGGGAATGACATAGGCCGATGGGCGCAGAACCAACTCATTGGGGCTGTTTACGTTGGGGGTATTGCCCCATGCGGAATTCAGTGCAGATCCCTTCATATCCTGAACCGACATGGAGACCTGGTGTATGTATGAAATCTCCGTCTTAAGGTTGTTTACAGGCTCAGCCTTTACGGTTGCTCCTAATGACCAGCTGTATCCCTTGTCGGTGTTGCTTATGACCATTGCACCACCCGATTTTGAAACGGTAGAATTTACAGGAGCTACAGTGTTGTAGTTAAATCTATTATCGGCACCATTAAAGCGCGATGCGGCATTTTCGTCCGGAAGATTGTAGTTCTCTACATACACAGCATTGATATCCTTGTTGTAGATACCCTCAACCGATACTGTCAACGGAAATGCCAGGTCTGGCTCATAATCAAATGCAAGAGAGGTCTTGAATACCTGCGGAAGCTTGAAGTCACTCTCGATACCAGTTATTGAAGCGCCTTTGAGGACAGGATTGGGGTTGGCGGTCATGGGAAGTCCTTGCTGCTGAATATAGTTCCTAAGTGATGACTCCGTGTAGAGGAAATTGTTCTTAAGCCCGTTCAGGAAAGCGTCACCCTCATTAGTGAACATTACAGTGTTCTGCAACATGCCGCTGCTGTTGGGGATTGTGGCAAAAAACACCAATGGGATCCTGCCTGTGAACAGACCGGCACCGCCGTGCATTTTAAGGGTGCGCTCGTCATTGATATCCCAGTTGAATCCTATGCGCGGTGATATCTGGATGTTTGATTTCGGCCATTTGCCGTTGTCAATAACAGGTGAACTGTAATCGGCAGGAGCCTGTCCGGGTGCGTAGAAATGACCGGTCCAGTCAAGAGCCTTGAAAGACTCGTTGGTTTCAAGCGGTTCATAGTACTGCATATGGTCTGCTCTGAGTCCATAAGTCAATGTAAACTTGTCAGTTATGTGTGACTCAGCCTGTAGGAATGCAGCCGTCTGACCGAATGATGTACGTGATGCGGGATCATCAACTCCGTCATAGGTGTAGGTCATACCGAATGCCGCCGGTGCTGCCTGGTTTACGAAATCCTCAAGTGAATTGTATCGGTAGTAGCTTGTGCCGTACATGCGGTAGTTGGTGGCACCCTTCTGGTACTGATAGCTCAAACCCGCCGTAATGGTGCTGTGAGCCAGTGTCCAGCGTATATGATCACTCAGATTATATGTACGTACATAGTTTCCGGTACCGTTGGTGAACAGTTCGTAACCGGCACTCATAAATGCATCCCCATCCTTGCGGATGTCAATATGTGGAAACCAATCCGATTCCGACCCGCGCAGATTACTTACGTCCGATACGCTGGCAGAGAATTTATTGCTCATCTTTCCGCTCAGACGGCTGTTCAATTCAGCTACAGCTGACCATGCGTTGTCATTGATGGTATAGCAGTTGTTCAGGAATACGTATGAATTCTTTGATATACGCTCTGATGCAGCCTTGGCTCCCACTGTACTTCTTGCATTGGGAGTGCTCCACTGCTTGTTGCCGGTCCAGTTGTAACGCAACATCAGGTTGTGGTTGTTATTGATGTTCCAGTCCAGACGAGCCAGAACCTTGGTATTGGTCTGGTCGCCGTTGGTAAGGTCATAACCACCGGCATCGTAGCCGTAAGCCTTGAGGGCAGTTGCGAACTGCTCCATATCGGCAGCCGTTACGCGGCTCACCTTTGAAGCATCATCTCCTACTCCGTCATCAGAGAGCTTGTACTCGGTTATTGGACCGGGAGTTGTAACATATTCAGCATTGACAAAATAGAACAATTTATCCTTAACGATAGGGCCGCCCAACGTTAATCCTACCGTAGTTTTACTGTTGCTTACCCTATCGCCCAGGTCTATGCCGTCAATTGTATTGCCACGCATCTTCTCGTTATGGAAGTATGAGTATGCAGTTGCCTTAAGTGTGTTTGTTCCGGATTTGGTGATGACGTTTATACCGCCGCCGGTATAGTTACTCTGACGCACATCGTATGGTGCAATGGCCACCTGCATCTCTTCAACCGCATCGATGGATATAGGTGTACCTGCTCCGGGAAGGTCGGCAGAGAGACCGAAACTGTTATTCATAACAGCGCCGTCAATGGTAAGCGTGGTACCGCGGCCGTCACGCCCTGCCATAGCATTCTCAATGCCGCTGTAAGGCGACAGACGGGTGTAATCCAACATGCTGCGGTTAACTGACGGCAGCAGCGCCATGCTCTCACGGTTCAGGTTGTATGTCTGGCCGGTACGTGTCTCATTGAAATGTGTGCTCTCACCGCGTATGGTCACTGCAGGGATATCCTTGGTCTCCTCATTAAGCACCACATTTAAATTGTAATCTTTGCCCAAAGAAAGCTCCACATTATCATAAGACACATCTTGATACCCCAGGAATGCTACCTTGACAAGGTACGTGCCGGGCTTAAGTCCCGATAAGGAAAAGATACCGTACTTATTGGCAACCGCGCCATAGAAAGCGCCGGTCTCATTGTTGGTGATTACCACCGATGCGGCTTGAAGAGGCTCGCCGTAACCATCTTTCACAGTGCCACTTATGGATGCGGTGGTATTCTGCGCCGATACCTCTGCGCTGGCAAACAGCAACACACATAGGCACACAAACCTGATGAGTCTGAATGACATACTGCCGGCCATAGCCGAAAAACTGAACTCGGATGTCTCATTCACGCCCTTGGCACAAATGAGTTTTGCAGGCGCGATAACGCCTGACAGGACTGTTTTGATACTCATAAATTCTTCTCCCATCCAGACTATACTGTCGGTACCGTAATCGCAACGGTTCAACCTTTCGGCTCGCGGACTCTACCGCCGGTCGGGGAATTGCGCCCCACCCTGAAAAATTTCGACTGCAAATTTCTGCTTTCTGCACGACTCTGCAAAGCTTTTTATGCTAAAAAAGATAAATGTTTTAGCCAGTTTCCTCCGCTAATGCTCCCATATTCTTTATACTATCTCCATAAACTGGAATGCCACGTGCACATAGGATCCTTTCTGCAGAAGGTTTTCTTTTGCACGGAGCCGGACTATACCCTTGTGGGACCATCAGTGAAGCGACGTTAAGCGAGAGCCCCGGAAAGGCCGTTAAGAACATCGTTACGTCCAACGACCGTTAGACACCTTCAGGTGGCTAAAAGGGAGGCGATCGATGTTTAGACCTTGGAGGGAGCTTGAGTAGTCGCGGAACGTTGCGTCCCACAAGGGTATAGCCCGGCGGAGTGTAAAAGAAAACCGCTCCTCAATAACGAGAAGCGGCTTTTAATTATGCTTTCAAATCAACCTTGAGCTGAAGCTCATCAAGCTGGGACTGATCCAGAGGACCGGGGGCATCCAGCATGACGTCGCGGCCGGAGTTGTTCTTGGGGAATGCGATGCAGTCACGGATGCTGTCCAGACCTGCAAAGATGCTCACAAAGCGGTCCAGGCCGAATGCCAGACCACCATGAGGAGGTGCACCGAACTTGAAGGCGTTCATCAGGAAGCCGAACTTGGCCTGAGCCTGTTCCGGTGTAAAGCCTAAGATCTTGAATATTGTAGCCTGCAGCTTGCTGTCATGGATACGGATAGAGCCACCGCCTACCTCAATACCGTTAATTACCATATCGTATGCATTGGCGCGAACGCTTGCGGGATCGGTATCAAGCAGAGGAACATCCTCTGGCTTGGGGCTTGTAAACGGATGGTGCATAGCCATGAGGCGGTTCTCCTCATCACTCCACTCGTACATCGGGAAATCAATCACCCAAAGGCATTTGAACTGGTTTTTGTTGCGAAGACCCAACTCATCGGCAACCTTGAGGCGTAATTCGGATAGCTGTTTGCGCGTTTTCATTGCGTCATCACCGCTCAGAATCAGTATAAGGTCACCGGCCTCAGCGTTCATGGCAGCCTTAAGCTGCTGCAGAACCTCCTGGCTGTAGAACTTGTCAACGCTTGATTTTACAGAGCCGTCAGCCTCAACGCGGGCATAAACCATACCCTTGGCACCTATCTGAGGACGCTTTACATACTCAGTAAGAGCATCAATCTGCTTGCGTGTATATGTAGCCGCACCCTTTGCACAGATACCGCCTATGTATGCGGCACTGTCAAATACGCCGAATCCGTAGCCCTTGAGCACATCCATGAGCTCTACAAAGTGCATGTCAAAGCGCAGGTCCGGTTTGTCACTGCCGTAGTATTTCATTGCATCCTGCCAGGTCATACGCTGGAAGGGCTCCTTGAAATCAATGCCAAGAATGCTCTTGAACAGGTGCTTGGCCATAGCCTCAAATATCTGGAGTATATCCTCCTGCTCCACAAATGACATCTCGCAGTCAATCTGGGTAAACTCCGGCTGACGGTCGGCACGCAGGTCCTCGTCACGGAAGCACTTGGCTATCTGGAAGTAACGGTCAAAACCTGATACCATAAGCAGCTGCTTAAGAATCTGCGGGCTCTGGGGCAGAGCATAGAACTGACCAGGATTCATTCGTGAAGGAACCACAAAGTCACGTGCGCCCTCAGGGGTTGAGTTAATAAGGATTGGTGTCTCAACCTCCATAAAGTTCAGGTCATCCAGGAACTTACGGATTTCCATTACCATCTTGTGGCGCAGCTCAAGGTTCTTGCGTACACACTGGCGGCGCAGGTCAAGATAGCGGTATTTCATACGCAGGTCATCACCGCCGTCGGTCTCATCCTCAATAGTGAATGGAGGCGTATCGGCAGCATTGATAACGTTCAGATTATCAACCAGTATCTCTATATCACCTGTAGGAATCTTGGAGTTCTTGCTTGAACGCTCGCTTACCTTTCCGGTCACCTGGATTACGTATTCACGTCCCAGACGGCTGGCCTGCTCGCAAAGTGCGGCATTGGTAGCATCGTCAAATACAAGCTGGGTAATACCATAGCGGTCACGCAGGTCAACAAAGACCATGCCACCCATTTTCCTTACTCTCTGCACCCATCCTGCCAGTGTAACAACGGTGCCGGCATCGGTCAGGCGTAACTCTCCACAAGTTTTTGATCTGAACATATAGTCAATTCCTTAAAAAGACCTGCAAATTTACCCTTTTGTTTGATAATTGCATAACAGAAACCTCTTATTGATGGAAAATTATTAACTTCGCCAGGTTTTTATATATAATTAAGGTATAAACTAACAAAGCCATTATAATGAAAAAGAGCTATTTTCACTTGTCATTGGTTCTTATTGCGGTACTTGTAATGTTTGCAGGTTGCCGTAAGGATAAGGAATTTGATGAGGATATGCTGGTCGGTACATGGAAGTGTTCTGACGGCTTTTCATATCGTTTCGATGAGTCCGGTAGCGGCAGATGTTTTGATTCCGATGATAATGGTTCCAATCTCAGTTGGAGTCTGTCAGATGACGAACTAACCATAAAGTATGAGCTTCAAGGCAAAATAAGTAAGCCTTCAACGGAAATATTCATTTTAGAGAAACTGACTTCAAGCAAGATGGAGGCTCACTTGGTTGGAGATGATTATACGTATACATTTACCAAATAGCAATGGCATTCAATATAAAAAAGGCCTTAAAGATTACAGGAATCACACTGGGGTCACTTGTGGGAGTGGTTCTTATTATGGTAGCATTGGTCTGCTGGATTGTCTTTTCATCATCAGGTCTTACTAAAGTTGCACAGAAGGCATTGGATGATTTTTCCCCTGCCCGTGCCAAGATTGACAATGTTGACCTGACACTTGTCAAGTCATATCCGTTCCTGGCATTCCGCCTGAACGGCCTTGTGATATATGACGATATGGAAGAATCCCCTTCCGATACACTTGCAGCCATAAATAAGCTTGCTGTTACGGTTGATTTCAAGACCCTATACAAGGAGCGCAAGATAATTCTCACCAACCTCTACGTAAACGGTGTCCTGGCCAATGCCTTTACCGCAGCCGACGGCCGCTCAAACCTGGATGTATTCGGTACATCTAAAGAAGAAGAGAAGCCGAAGGATGATGACGGCATGGATATCTATGCTGATCTTCAGAAAATATCAATTGAGAATGTAAGTGCATCATATATAGATCTCAAATCCGGAATCAACGCCGGCATCAATGATATTGACCTGGAACTGAAAGGCCTTTTGAACTATGACAGCCTTGAAGCCAAGACTACGATAAATGTGGCATCAGTAAAAGCTGCCTTAAAAAATGATTCCATTGACGCAGCTGCTGATATGACTGCCTTGGAACTGAACGGCAATCTGACAAAATACGGAGATGATGTTGATGCGGATATCACAATCACCCTCCAAGGATCAACAGCCAAGTCCGGAACCATGGATGCAGCTCTTAAGAACCTTAAGTTTATTGCAGACAACGTCAGTTTCGCTTTAGGCAAGGATGGATTCAAAGATTTTGTCGCAGGCCTGAACATGTCCGCTTCTGATCTGTCATTCTCATCAGACGGAATGTCCACAACAACAGGCAAGCTTTCCATGAAAGCCGATAAGGCCGTCTTTACCGGCGACAGCATCAATGTAAGCGGATTCAACTTTGACTCACGTACCATTAGCCTGGAACTTGAGGATTCCGTAGGAACACTTACCAAAGCCGGAATAGACAAGGTTCTGCTTGACATAGAAGGCGCAATGAAGCTGGATATGTCAAATGTAAATTCAAATCTGGCATTGAATGTTGAGGGAACAACCTTTGAGAAAGGCGGTGAATCTCCCATCAGCGTAATAACTGATAATGTGTCATTTGATGCAGACGGCAAGATCCAGGGTGATTTCATTGCGCTCAATTCTGTTTTTGCCACTCCGTCATTGAATGTCATCATGAATAATGACGTGTATGTACCAGGCTGGTCAATGAGCCTTTCCGTACCCCTTGAAACCAATATGAAGATGGATCGTTTTGCCATCAAGGAAGGTGCCAATGTAAACATTGATGGCCAGCAGATAGGTTTCAGCGCAAACGGCACTTTAGGCGGCAAGCAGGCCGTAGCAGGTCGTGCCAGAATCAGGACCATGCATGACCTTGACATAGACCGTCTCATTTCAATGATTCCCGATGCATTCAAGGATGCGCTTGATGGCATTGACGTACATGGAATTCTTGGTCTTGACCTGAATGTTAAGGGCGCCGTGGGTGATAACGGTCCGATATTGGATGATGCCCGTGCTCAGTTGTCATTAAAGAATCTAGATGCACTGCTTAATGATTCGCTCAAGGCTGCTTCCGGCAAGTTATCGGCAGATATAACCTATCCCAGTAAGATTGCCATTGACCAGAACCGCGAGACAGTTGATATCATCTTACAGGCAGCAGATCTGGAAGTTTCAATAATAGATTCCACCACTATCAATGCTTCATTTGACAATCTTGATTTGAATGCATCCATAGCCGGTCTGAATGAAGAGACCAACAAGATGAATATCCTGCTTGACCTCAGTGCTGAGAAACTTAAGGCCGATATGGATACCATATTCGGTTCATTGGACAATGCCGATATAAGTATAACGATAGCACCCGCTGAAAGTACAACTGCCATGATGGCCAACGTAGCATTCAACGGTCTCTCTGCTTCTGTAGGTAGTGCGATTAATGCCTCTCTTGGTAAAACTGACCTGCTTGCTATGGCTCAGTATGATGAGTCAAAAGAAGACATGCTGCTCAAGTACAATCCGCATATCAAGATAACGCTTGAGGATGGAAATGTTGAAATGCCTGATATGCTTAAGGAATCTATCCTGCTTCCTGAACTGGATATGGATTTCTCATTAGGCCGATTTAATATAAATGACTGCCGTGTAGAGATAGACAATTCTGACATCATGTTCTGGGGCGATGTCTATAACATAGGTGAATTCATTGATGGTACAGGTCTGCTTACCGGTGAGCTGTTCCTGGAATCAGATTATGTAGACGTTACAAAGTTGATGCAGCTTACCAACTCAAAGGCTGAGACCACTAATGAAACGGAGGAGACTGCTGATCTTGAGGAAGGAAAGGATACATTGGAGGTAGCACCGTTTATTGTTCCTAAAGGCATTGACCTGACACTATTCACAAACTTGTCAGAAATCAACTTCAATAACCACATATTCAATAATGTAGGCGGTGATGTAACCATCAAGGACGGTGTAGCGGTACTGCAGGAGCTCGGTTTCTCATCTGATGCGGCCGAGATGCAGCTGACAGCCATCTACAATTCACCTACACCTGAGAATAAAAAACCGTTTGTTGAACTTGATTTTCATTTGCTTGACATACAGATAGATGAATTGATTGACCTTATTCCGTCTGTTGACTCTATCGTACCTATGTTGAAGGCATTCAGCGGTGAAGCCAATTTCCATTTCGCAGCTGAAACATCATTAAAGAACAACATGCCAATCATGTCAACTTTGTATGGTGCTGCAGCTATTGACGGTAAGAATCTTGTAGTTCTTGACAATGAGGTGTTTGACGGAATCAAGCGCAAGTTGCTTATGAGAAAGAAAGCTGAGCCTGTGATTGACAGTATTGACGTACAGATGCAGGTAATTCGCAACAGAGTAACGCTGTATCCGTTCAGAATACATATGGACCGATATACGGCCATAATAGACGGACGTCACTTCATTGACAAGGATCTGGAATGCAAATATACTGTTTCACTTATTCAGACTCCCCTGCCCATCAGACTGGGTGTAAGTGTAAGCGGATCACTTAATGATATTACGGAGCATCCGATAAAGCATATTCGCATTGTCAGACCACGTTATGATAAGCTTTACAGCCCGGATAAGCAGTCAAGAACAGATGAACTGGTTATGGGACTTAAGAATAACATTCAGGAAATCCTACGCAGTAACGTTCGTAAGAGAGAAGAATAATATGGCAATCCCGCGTACGTAATTTTCAATTCTCCGCTTGGCCCGAAGGGACGCTTTCACCGCTCGACGCTTTGGGGCGCTTATTCGAGCCAAGCGAGTCTTAAGAAAGCGAAGCGCCCAATTTTCAATTTTCAATTTTCATTCAGTCCCGCCAGAGCCTGAGAGATATTGATCATAAAGTCTCCCATTGTCTCCAGCTCCTGGATAAGGTCAAAGTAATAAACGCCTGCAGTGTAATCATATGACTTGACCTCCATATTCTTGAGGTGCTCCTCACGCAGACGGTCACGCATTACGTTAATGTCATCCTCGGCCTGATATGCGTTTGATATGTCTGTTACGTTTGACATAGCCAGATTGGCATTCATAACGTTATAGGCATTCTGCATGGTGTCAAGCATCTCATCAATGCGCTTTATCATAAGTTCGTTGAATACCTTGCTGTGGTCACGTTTACGCTGCAGCAGGCGTGAAATAGCTTCACCTGAATCACCCAGTGACTCCAGCTCACCTATAATCTTGAAATAAGCCTTAACCTGCATACGTGCCTGCTCAGATATCTCATTCTGGCTTACCTGATTCAGATATGTGGCTATCTCAAACTCAATGCGGTCTGTAATCTCCTCATATTTTACAAGTTTCTGCCTGAATTCCTCAAAATTATCGGTCTCAGACTCATGAATAGCCTGACGTACATATCCGAATCCTTTGGTGCATATCTCAGCGTAATGGTTAATCTCCTTACGTGCCTCAGTAATGGACAATTCAGCCAGATTTGCATTACCCTTCTCAATATATACAAGATGGAATACCTCTTTCTCCTCTTCCTTGTTGGGCACCATCTTCATAACCAGTTTCTCCAACTGCGGTATGAACCATACCAGAATAAGGGTTGTGATAACGTTGAACAGGGTGTGTACTATAGCCACGCTGTATGGCAGACTGCTGGCAAGTGCCGTCTGTGCCTTGAGAGCCTCCCCCTGCAGGCCAGTCTGGGAGAGTATGTTGAAATCGGCCGTAAGAGGATTGGGGAATCCGAAAGCCTCAACTATATACGCGTTAAGCATCATATACGGCCTGAACAATGCGATTACCAGTATTGAACCGAACAGGTTGAATACCAGGTGCGCACGTGCCGTACGCTTGGAACTGACATTGGTTGATGTGGCTGCAAGGTTAGATGTGATGGTGGTGCCTATGTTCTCACCCAATATGAATGCAACAGCATTGGGGAACGTAATCACGCCGCTTGACAGCAAAAGCATTGCAATGGTTGTAGCAGCGGCCGATGACTGAAGGCAGAATGTCATGACAGCACCTATAACGATGAAAATCAGTGTACTGAACGTGGTATGTGTCAATGGGGCCAGGAAATTGGTGACACCGTCACTGCGCAGTAACGGATCGGCATAACCTTTTACCATGCTTAATCCCAGGAACAAGAGTGCAAATCCTATCAGGAACGAACCGAAATCCTTGGTTTTCTGTTTCTTGAAGAAAGATGTAAGTACAAATCCTATAAATATGAGCGGGATTGCAATAGCTCCCAGGCTGAATGAACCGTCCATGCTGACAGCAAACAGCCATGCTGTAACCGTGGTACCTATATTGGCACCCATAATCACGCCAATGGCGCTGCGCAATGTCATGAGTCCCGCATTCACGAAACTTACCAGCATAAGTGTCGTGGCGGTCGATGACTGTACGAGTACGGTCACAAAAAAACCGGTAAAAAGACATTTACCGGTGTTGGACGTCATTTTTTCAATAAAAGAACGCAGGCCCTTACCTGCAAATCTCTGAAGGCTGCTGCTCATAAGACTCATACCCCAAAGAAAAAGGGCCAAGCAGCCAAGAATTGTGAGAATTTGGTAGAATAATGTATTCACTTTTGTGTTGTTTTTGCACCCAATTAGTGCGTCAATAATAAAACCTCTTAAAAATCGAGACAAAGGTAACATATTCTAACGGACTACAAAAAAATAATTGAAAATTGAAAATTGAAAATTTAGAATTATAAAATAGGTTCGAAAAAAAATTCCGAACCTATTTTAATGCCACGGGCTATTTAACGCAGGTAAAAGTTACGCAGGTGCGTGTAATTTTCATTTTTCAATTTTCAATTCTCAATTAATATCTCCTGTCCATCATAGGCAAACTGAACGTGGGGTGGGAATTTTGCATTCATGATAGCGTGCATGCCGGCACGATGGCTCATGTGCACGAAATAGGTCTCCTTGGCACCGACTCTCTCAGCAAACAGTACCGCCTGGCGCACATTCTGGTGTGTGGGATGCTCCTTGGTATGAAGCGCGTTTACAATGAGCGTCTCTGTGCCTTCAATGAGCTTGAAGCTCTCATCATCAATACTTTTCATATCGGTGATATATGTAAGACTGCCTATCCTGAATCCCAGTATCGGCAGATTTCCGTGCATGACGCGTATAGGCAGAATATCCAGATCACCTATCCGGAATCTCTCTGCAGGATGTATCTCACGCAGTTCCATGGCAGGCACGCGGGGGCTGCGGTCTTTACAGAAACAATAAGGCATGCTCTGCACGATATGGTCCATTACGTTCCTCTCAGCATATATCGGAATGGTAGTCGTGGTGCAGTAAGGACGCAGGTCATCAAGGCCTCCTATGTGGTCATAGTGCTCATGTGTAACAATCACAGCATCAAGGTTTTCTAAGCCTACTCTTAAAGCTTGCTGGCGGAAATCGGGACCACAGTCAATAATGACGGTAGTAGTATCAGTCTCTATGAGGGCCGATGTGCGGAGGCGCTTGTCATGCTGATCTGTTGAGAGGCAGGTCTGGCAGTGGCAACGCATTTCAGGTATGCCTATTGATGTGCCGGTTCCAAGAAAAGTAAGTTTCATATGTAATTAACCTCTGTGGAGAGGGTTATTCCGAATTTCTGTTTTACGTCTCTGATAATGGTGTCAGCCAGGCGTTTGATGTCTGCACCGGTGGCACCACCCTTGTTTACAAGCACCAGAGCCTGTTTCTCATATACGGCCGCAGGACCAAGCGAGCGGCCTTTCCAGCCTGTTTTCTCAATTAGCCAGCCTGCTGGCACCTTGACCATTCCGTCCGGTGCAGGATATGAGGGAACATCGGGATAGTTACTCCTTATTATATTGAACTCCTGCTCTGTTATTACCGGATTCATAAAGAAACTGCCGGCATTGCCAAGCACCTTGGGATCAGGCAGTTTGCTTTCACGTATTGCAATGACAGCCTTGCGGATGTTCTCAAGCGTGGGGCCACCCAGACGCTCCACCTCCTGTGCAATGGCACCGTAGCCAAGTTTGGGCTGCGCAGCCTTGGAGAGAGTGAAGATAACATATGTAACGGCATATTGTCCCTTTAGCTCATTCTTGAATATGCTCTGACGGTAAGCATACCTGCACTCCGCATTGGTGAAGTCACGCTCACTGCCATCGGCCAGACAAATGGTTTGGACAGTATCTATAACATCCTTTGCTTCCACACCGTAAGCCCCGATATTCTGGACTGCGCTGGCTCCCACCTCACCGGGAATGGCAGAGAGATTCTCCACGCCCCAGTATCCGTTTATGGAACACCATGCAACAAAATCATCCCATACTACACCGGCTCCGACCCTGACATGGACGTGGTCTGAATCGCCACCTATTACCTCTATCGATGATATGGTTGAGTGAAGCACAGTACCTCTGAAATCACCCATAAACAGCAGATTGCTGCCGCCTCCTATCATGAGAATGGGCTGTTCAATATCATGCAGAACGTTTTTCAGCTCATCTGTTGAGGCCCAGTCAATCAGGCTGTCAGCCCTGACATCCATACCGAAAGTATTCCTGTCAGCAAGTGAACAATTGTCTCTTATTGTCATGCTGCAAAATTACTCAAACAAATTGGTGTTACGCGTCTTTTTTGCTATTTTTGCACCTCGAAAAAAAGCATCAGAGATGATTGAGAAAATTGAACAGTTAATCAGTGAGATAAACAATCTTAAGGCACAGTCAGCCGAAGAGCTTGAATCACTTAGACTTAAATATTTGAGCAAGAAGGGCGCCATCAATGATCTTATGGCCGATTTCCGTAACGTGCCTGCCGAGAGCAAGCGTGAGGTTGGCCAGAAACTCAACGAGCTCAAGAACCTGGCTCAGGAGAAGATCAACAGCCTTAAGGAAGCTTTTGAGGCCAAGAAGGCAGTCGATGAGAAGCCGGACCTTACCCGTACCGCCTATCCTATAGAGCTTGGTACCCGTCATCCGCTCAATATTGTCAAGAATGAGATAATTGAGATTTTCTCACGTCTGGGCTTTGTCCTTGCCGATGGTCCTGAGGTTGAAGATGACTGGCATGTATTCTCAGCCATGAACTTTGCAGAGGATCACCCCGCACGTGATATGCAGGACACCTTCTTTGTTGAGGCACATCCCGATATCATCCTGCGCACACATACATCATCCGTACAGAGTCGCGTAATGGAGGTTACACAGCCTCCTATCCGCATCATCTGCCCGGGCCGTGTATACCGTAACGAGGCTATCAGTTATCGTGCACACTGTTTCTTCCATCAGGTTGAGGCTCTCTACGTTGACAAGAACGTAAGCTTTACGGACCTCAAGCAGGTGCTGCTCTACTTTGCACAGCAGATGTTCGGTCCCGACACCAAGATACGTCTGCGTCCCAGCTACTTCCCGTTCACGGAGCCATCAGCTGAGATGGATATAAGCTGCAACATCTGCGGCGGTAAGGGTTGTCCCTTCTGCAAGGGTACCGGTTGGGTTGAGATTCTGGGTTGCGGTATGGTACATCCCAATGTGCTGGAACTCAACGGCATAAACAGCAAGGAATATACCGGTTTCGCTCTTGGTATGGGTATAGAGCGCATAACCAACCTTAAATACCAGGTCAAGGACCTGCGCATGTTCTCTGAGAACGACGTACGCTTCCTCAAGGAGTTTGAGGCAGCAAACTGATAACGACATCCCTTATGAAAAAAAGGGAACTATATGATTTATGCAGCCAGAGGCTGGCCAAGGAATATCCCGCAGCCGCCACCGAGCTGCATTTTTCATCTCCATATGAGCTGCTTGTGGCAGTGATGCTCTCAGCGCAATGCACCGACAAGCGTGTCAACATGGTAACTCCAGCCCTTTTCAAGGCATTCCCCACAGTTCAGGATATGGCCGCCGCCACGCCGGGGCAGATATTCCCGTTTGTAAGAAGTGTTTCATATCCCAACGCCAAATCTGAGCATCTGGCCGAGATGGCGCGTATGGTATGCGAGCGGTTTAACGGTGAGATCCCGCAGACCATGGATGAAATGGTTTCATTGCCTGGTGTAGGCCGCAAAACAGCCAATGTGATGCTTGCAGTGGCATTCGGAGGTCAGGCAATGCCTGTTGACACCCATGTATTCCGCGTAAGCCATCGTATAGGTCTTGTGCCCGAAAGCTGCACCACTCCGCTTAGCGTTGAAAAGGAACTTGTAAAATACTTTCAGCATGACAGACTCTCTGATGCACATCACTGGCTCATACTCCACGGCCGCTATGTCTGTACTGCCCGCGCCCCCAAATGCGCCGCATGCTGTCTGAACGATATCTGCCGCAGTAGCAATTATTAGAAATAATTGACGCTCCAAATAGGCTTATTTTGAGCGGATTTATGTAATTTTGCAGCCAATTATGAAGGCAATGGAACAGAAAGATATATTTGAAAGCATCAGAGACGTCAAAAAAGCTCTGCAGAAAGCTGATAAATACATTCCCAAAGTTGAGGAGCGTTCAATTGACCGTGCTGAGATAAAGGAAGCTGTCAAACTATTCCGTCATGTGGTGTTTGGTAACTTTTTCGGTGCGCTTGATCTCTCCACCTCACTGAGCCGCCTCTATTCAATCCTGTCACACCAGATAGGTTATATAGGCCGCATATTCCATGAGCCCCTGCCTTGCTGTGCTGAGGATATGGCCCAGCAGTTCATTGAGAGCATTCCTGAACTGCGCCGTCTGCTCGGTACTGATGTCAAGGCTATCTTTGACGGTGATCCCGCAGCCGTAAGTCATGAGGAGGTAATCCTGTGCTATCCTTCACTGGTAGCCATGGTACATTACCGCATGGCACATCGCCTGCTTGAGATTGGTGTACCTATCCTGCCCCGCGTCATTACGGAGCTGGCACACTCTCTCACAGGTATAGACATCCATCCCGGAGCCCAGATCGGTGAGTATTTCAGCATAGATCATGGTACCGGCGTGGTTATCGGAGAGACTGCAATCATAGGTAATCATGTTCAACTCTATCAGGGAGTTACGCTTGGCGCCAAGAGCTTCAAGTTTGATGAGAATGGCAATCCCATCAACATACCGCGTCATCCCATCATTGAGGATAATGTGGTAATCTACTCAAATACTTCAGTCCTTGGCCGCGTGACCATCGGACATGATTCCATAATAGGCGGTAACGTATGGCTTACGCTTGACCTGCCGCCCCACTCCAAGTTTTTTCAGAACAGAGAGAAATAACATTAACCATTAAATAACAGAATTACTATGACAATTGACAAATTCAACTTCGCTGGAAAGAAGACTTTCGTGCGCGTTGACTTCAACGTTCCTGTTGATGAGAACTTCAACATCACCGATGATACCCGTATCGTCGCTGCTATGCCTACCCTCAAGAAGATCATCGCCGATGGCGGTCGTCTGATCATCGCTTCACACATGGGTCGTCCCAAGAAGAACCCGGATCCCAAGTACTCACTCAAGTACATCCTGAAGCACGTTTCAGAGTGCCTTGGTGTTGATGTAAAGTTCGCTGAGGATTGCGCAAAGGCTCAGGAGCAGGTTGCCGCTCTTAAGGACGGTGAGGCTCTGCTGCTTGAGAACGTACGTTTCTACGCTGAGGAGGAAGGCAAGCCCCGTGGCATTGAGAAGGAGGATCCCGCATACGATGCTGCCAAGAAGGAACTCAAGGCTGCCCAGAAGGAATTTGCCAAGACTCTGGCTTCATACGCTGACGTTTATGTAAACGATGCATTCGGTACCGCTCACCGCAAGCACGCTACCACAGCTGTTATGGCTGACTTCTTTGACGCTGACCACAAGATGTTCGGCTACCTCATGGAGAAGGAGGTTGTAGCTGTTGAGAAGGTTCTGAACAACTCAGTTAAGCCCGTAACCGCTATCATCGGTGGTTCAAAGGTATCTTCAAAGATCACCATCATTGAGAACCTGCTGCAGAAGGTTGATAACCTGGTTATCATCGGCGGTATGGCTTACACATTCGTTCTGGCCAAGGGCGGTAAGGTTGGTAACTCACTTTGCGAGCCTGATCAGGTTGACGTAGCTCTGGCAGTTCTCAAGAAGGCTGAGGAGCTGGGCGTAAAGATCGTTCTGCCCGTTGACTGCCTTGCAGCCGATAAGTTTGACAACAACGCCAATACTCAGGTTGTTGACAACAACAACGTACCCGATGGTTGGGAAGGTATGGATATAGGTCCTGCTTCAGCCAAGGCTATGGCAAGCGTTATCGAGTCATCCAAGACCATCCTTTGGAACGGTCCTGCCGGTGTATTCGAGTTCAGCAACTTCCAGGCCGGTACAAAGGCTATCGCTACTGCTGTTGCCAATGCAACCTCTAAGAACGGTGCATTCTCACTCGTTGGTGGCGGTGACTCTGTAAGCGCTGTAAAGCAGTTTGGTTTTGCCGATAAGGTATCATACGTATCAACCGGTGGCGGTGCCCTGCTCGAGGCTATTGAGGGCAAGATTCTGCCGGGTATCGCAGCTATCAAGGGATAATCTGCAACTTAGCAGGTTATATCCGCGAAATATTTGTAAATTTGGAACCGCAGGAGTTTTTTCCTGCGGTTTCTTATTTTACCAAGATGGTTGTTGAAACGGATTTGAAGAAGCGTGCAGAACGCATAAAGGAACTATTGCTCAGTTCATCCCTTAAGGAGGCTCTTGAGCAGATCCAGGCACAGATGGCCGGTGTCACGGATTGGTCTATCCTGTCCCGTTTTGAGGATATAGACCGGTCATACAAGTATATGCTGCAGTATTTCAGCCAGGGTTCACCTGATGACCATCGTGACAGCGTATATCACCAGCTTGTACGCCGCTCACTCATCCTTAACGATGATGTGCTCCAGGCTCGTCTGCAACCTGAGTCCATGCTTCTTTACTATCAGCATCTTCGTTCACGCCTTTCAAGCAGCGAGACTATTGAGAGCCTCAGGGCTGAGCTTGAATCATTCGTAGATACACATGACACCAGCCTGCATGAACACACCCTCACTCTGCTGTTTGACCTGATATGGACTAACGGCCAATGGAGTTCACAAGATTCAACCTTGTTATTGGAACTCATTGATTCTCCGTTGGTTATGGATGATGACTCTGCACTCGTTGTAAGCGCAGTCACCCTGTCACTCATGGAGCGTTTTGATCCGCTCAAATGCATGTTTCTGTGTCAGGCGGCAGAGAACCTAAGCCTTGCGGTGTCAATCCGCGCCTTGACAGGTCTGGCCGTCTCTTTGTTGGGCTACAAGGATGTTCTGCCCTATTTTCCTGAAATAAAAGACCGCATAACGCTGTTATCGGATGTACCGGGCATACGGGAACGTATGCTTAAGGTGCAGATGGCGCTGCTCCTGTGCCGTGAGACCAAGGAAATAGACCGCCGTATGCGTGAGGAGTTCATTCCCACCATGCTGCGTAACCCCAAGCTCGGTGACCTGATGCGTGAGGAACTGGAGCGTGATGATGTCAGCCCGGACTGGATGGAATGGATTGAGAAACCTGAAATCAAGGACAAGCTTATGCAGATGTCGGAACTCCAGATGGAGGGTGCCGATGTCTATATGAGCACATTCTCAAACCTCAAGAACTATCCGTTTTTCCGTTCCATATCCAACTGGTTCCGCGTTTTCAGCATGGACCAGCCGGATGTAAAGAGTGCATTCGGAACTGACGGAGTTTCTTCAACCATCGGCAAATCAATGCTCTCAAGCCATATATTCTGTAATTCAGACAAGTATTCATTTGCCCTTACATTCTCACAGATACCGCGTGAACAGCGTGAAATGATAACAGGCCAGCTGAATGACGAGGCTATTGAATCCATGAATGAACATGGTTCCAGTCCGTCGCCCGTAGAGGTTACCGAGACATTCTCCGCCCGGCAATATACTCAGGACCTGTACCGTTTCTTCAATCTATTCTCACGCCGTCACGAGTTTAGGGATCCCTTTGCTACAGACTTTAACCTGCTCATAGATACACCATTATCCATACTTCTCCAAACTGATGAATCAGAACAGAAGATAGCGGCTTGGCTTTTGCAGAAGAACTATTTTGAGGAGGCCGTAAACGTATTCAGGCTTATGGAGGAACATGCCAACTCCTATTCAACTGACTACAGGTTCTATCAGCAGTATGGTTATGCCCTGCAACGTACACAATCCTATAAGGATGCTCTTGAGGCCTATCGCCGATCGGATATACTCCAGTCAAACAACAACTGGACCATGCGCCATTCGGCACAGTGCTTGAGGATTCTCGGAGAGCCGGAGGAAGCCCTGAAACTTCTCCTGGAGGCTGAAAGGAACAGCGCTGACAACCTCTCGCTGCAGATTCAGATAGGCGATTGTCTGGTTGACCTTAAACGCTACGAGGAGGCACTTACACGCTTCTTCAAGGTGGATTATCTCAAGCCAGATTATCCCAAGGCTTGGCGTGCCATCGGCTGGTGCGCCTTCCTGGCAGGCCGATATGACCGCGCCATAGAGTACTACAGCAAGCTTCTCAGCTCAAAACCCACAGGTAATGATTGCCTCAATGCCGGTCATGCACATCTTGTCAGCCATAACATACAGATGGCTGTTTCTCTCTACAGGCAGTGCAGCAGTATTATGGGTAAGGATGAGTTTGAATCTGAATTTGACAAGGACCGTTCCATCCTCATAAGCAAGGGCATATCGGAACAGGATTTTCCTCTTCTGCTTGACCTGATTTGAATAGATTAGAAAAAAGGCTCGTTCAGACTTAACTTTTTGCTATTTTTGTAATCTAATTAATGGCAGGCTATAAATCTGCCTTGTTGAGTATAACCTAAAACCAATAATAACTAATAACTTCAAATGAAAGCCAATAGACTTTTTGTCGGAGCATTGCTTCTGTCTTGCTCCGTAGTCCTGTCAACACAGGACGCATCCGCTGCGAAAAAGGTCCAGGAAGGCCAGGTAAAAGCTTCACAGCGATTTGTTCATAACTATGGTGGTCGTGGTAACCCCTATCTGCCTCTTTGGGAGCATGTTCCAGATGGCGAACCCAAGGTATTTGAGGATCCTGACCGTCCTGGTCATTACCGTGCATACATCATCGGTTCACACGACGTAAGTGCCAACCGTTACTGCGGTCCCGATATCCGCATCTGGTCAGCACCTATCGAGAACCTGAATGAGTGGCGTGATGACGGTCCTATTTTCACTTATCAGGCCTCCAATGGACGTTGGGACGTAATGTACGCTCCTGACCTGGTTGAGGTTATCGAGAAGGATGATAAAGGCAAGGACAAGAAAGTATATTATCTCTATCCCCACAGCCGTGGTCCCCGTCGTGAGGCTATGGTCTGCAAGGGTGACCGTCCCGATGGCCCCTTCACTCCGCTCAACCTTGATGAGAATGAGGCTGCAATAGCAGGTAGCTGCATCGGATTTGATCCT
Source organism: uncultured Bacteroidales bacterium (assembly GCA_902774275.1). Taxonomy (GTDB): domain Bacteria; phylum Bacteroidota; class Bacteroidia; order Bacteroidales; family Bacteroidaceae; genus Colenecus. The sequence continues at coordinate 44,756 of CACYHN010000021.1, read as the reverse complement.
TCTGTATTCATTGAGAAGATAACTGACAAGAATGACCCCGACTATGCAAAGGGCTTCCGCGCATACGCTTACTGGGGCTTCCAGCACTCAACGGGTGCCCAGCTTGACCAGAATACCATGTACTCTGTACGTCCCGGCACACAGGCTGTAGATCCCCTGCTCCCCGCCAGCTCAAGCTACGGCCGCGTACGTGACCGTCAGGGAACAGTCTATACAGCTCTTGCAGAGGGTCAGGATCCCGGTGAGTTCAACTTCTTTGAGGCTTCATCAATCCGTCAGGTAGGTAACAAGTACGTCATGATATTCTCAGGTTACTCAGGCCCTGACTACGGTCTGGGCTCAACCAACTCAGCTCTGCGTTACTGCTATGACCAGTGGTACATTTTCTACCATCGTCCTCCAAGAGGCAACGGTAACGCCCGTCAGGCTATGGTTGCTCCTATCAAGATTGAGTGGGATGAGAAGCCTGTATCAGAAGGCGGTAAGGTTAAGATTCACGGATATGACCCCTATGCTCCCGATGAGATCTGGGAGGCCAAGGCTTCAAACGGTGACTGCTACAGTGGCGCTGAGGTAACATCTGAGGGATTCAATATCTACGGTCTGCCCCCCTACGCTTACTATTCAGCAGGTTATGCTTGCGTATTCATGAACAAGGACGGCGGCCAGAACCGCAATTCACTTCAGGATACCTGGGACATCTGGCACAACGAGCAGATATGCAATGTTGACGCTGGTGATATTATCGGTTACAAATACTTTGGCCTGGGCGGTCTTAAGAAAGACAGCAAGGGTGTTGAGGCTTTTGACGGTACAACCTCAAAGCAGCATTCATCATTCAACGTATGGTTCAAGCGTACATCCGGTGAGGGCGGTATCAACATCAAGGTTATGATGGACGGCCCCTGGAAGAATGACGTTTGGAACGGTAAGGAGATCGGTAAGATCAAGATTCCTGCCAACTCACCCGTTGACAAGTTACAAAAGTATACCATTGATGTATCAGAGTTTGTAGATGATGTTGAGGGCAAGCATGCCATCTATCTGGTATTCGATGCTGCTACTGATGGCGCTATCGGCCAGTTCTACGGATGCGGTTTCAACACCAAGACAACATCTCTCAAGCGCCCTGAACCTCCTACTCTTAATGTCAAGATTGGCGGAAAGGACATTGAGCTTCCTGCAGAGCCCGTTCACTCAAATGACAACAACGGCTACACTGACAACACTCATTATGAGATGGACTACAAGCTGGAGCCCGGTCAGAAGTCAAAGGTATCTGTAGAGTGCCTCTGGTCAACAATGCAGTTCTGGGTAGATCAGATCAAGGGTGATGAGGGCACTGCCGTTATCACTGCTGAGTATCTGTTCCCTGGTACTACCAGCAAACAGACTAAGGTTTACAAGATTAACATCTCTAAGTAATTTGATTCTTTAGCAAAGGAAAGGCGGCCAATTTAAGGTCGCCTTTCTTTTTCCATGCGGCGGAGAAACTCGCTGCTTCGCATTGCTCGAATTTTGCGCTTTATGGCCTTCGGCCTTAAGCGTCAGGATGGAATCCTATCTGCGCATTAGATACAACCTTTTTTTAGTTTCCTTCTGGAAACACGCTCCGTTACACTTCGCTTGCCGGCCTTCCAGGCCGGGTAAAACGGTATCCCGACGGGCTTCGCTGTCGGAATTCCGTTTTACTGGGTGCAACTGGAAACCTTTTCAAATCTTGAAATACCAAACTGGAAACTGAGTGCGAATTAGAATCACGTACATGGAATCCTTTCTGCACTGAGGACCCGTGTTATACGCAGGTACAGCGTATTGGTGCGAGTGAGGCGACGAACGAGACCGCGGTCCCGGAGGGCCGCCAAGCGAAATGAAATGAAGCGCGTTTGCGGAGCAAACTAAAAAAAGGAAGGTTGACCTCACGGGTCCGGGGGTTCGAATCCCTCTTCTTCCGCACAAAAAAACAGGCTCCCGATTGGAAACCTGTTTGCGGAAGAAGAGGGATTCGAACCCCCGGACCCGTGAAGGTCAACGGTTTTCAAGACCGCCGCATTCGACCACTCTGCCATCCTTCCATACTCATCGCGGCTTTCTCTCCGTTTGAGCGGTGCAAAGGTGGATATTTTTTTTGGAAACAGCAAACACTATCCAACTTTTTTGATTACTTTGCAGAAAAATAAATTACCAGTATTTATAATATGGACAAAAACAAGGTAATCGAATTCATTAAACATAGAGTTCTGGAGAGATTCGCTCTTGGAGCCGATGCCGCATCACAGGAGGAGGTTAACTCCAATGTGCATAAGGGAATAATGATACGTGGCACCAACCTTTGGGTTCTCATATTTGCCATATTCATTGCTTCTCTCGGCTTGAACACAAACTCTACGGCCGTAATCATCGGCGCCATGCTCATTTCCCCGCTTATGGGTCCTATAATCGGTATGGGTTACTCAATGGGAGTATATGATTTCAACCTGCTTAAGGAATCTCTGCGCAACTTCCTGATAATGATTGTGGTAAGCTTGGTAACATCGGCCATATTCTTTACTCTGCCGCTAATCTCATCAACACAGAGTGAGCTGTTGGCACGTACCCAGCCTACTACTTATGATATCCTTATCGCTTTGTTTGGCGGTTTGGCAGGAATGGTAGCACAGACGCGTAAGGACCGTACAGGCACAGTGATTCCGGGTGTGGCCATTGCAACAGCTCTTATGCCCCCACTCTGCACCGTAGGCTATGGTCTGGCCACATTCCAGTTCAAGTTTATGCTGGGTGCCTTGTATCTTTTTACTATCAACTCCATTTTTATCGCTTTGGCATCATTCATCGTTACCAGAGTAATGAAATTCCAGATGATTGGTGAACTGGAGCCGCTTAAGCTCAAGAAACTCAAGAGCATCATGATCTCAATCATTGTCCTTGTAACATTTCCCAGTATCCTGATTGCCATTTCAATCATACAGAGATCTGCTTTTGAGGCCAACTACAAGCACTTTGTCGATGAGGCTTTCAACTATGACAATACATTTGTAGTTGAGTCATCGGCCCAATATAAAACCGGACGTAAAAAGCAATCTGCCATAGAAGTACGTCTGTTTGGCGAACCTCTGTCAGAGAATGTTGTAAACAACATCCGTGCTCAGATGTCAAGCGTTTACCATCTGCCCAAGGTGGACCTTGTGGTTCGTCAGGCCAATCAGGAGGATGGCGGGATTGCCATTACAGCTCTTCAGAGCAACTATACGGAAATGCTGAACGAGAAAAACCGCCAGATATCACGTCTGCAGGAACAGCTGTCATCTGTACGTACTGCCGATACTCTTGCCGTAAGCAGCATGACGCGTGAGATTGGCATATTCGTTCCGGAGATAAAAGATATGTCCATGCAACGTCATATCTCTTACAACACAAACGGTGCAGCCACAGATACCACCTACATCTGCATACTCTCATTTGTTGAAGATATGGAAACTGAGCCCGATATGGATCTTATCAGACACTGGCTCAACAACCGTACCGGCACAAACAACATTAAGATACTTGTCAAATAATCCTTCAAAATGATTTATCCTGACAATTTTGAACATAAAACCGGTTTTGATGAAATAAGGCAGATGCTTGCTGACCGCTGCATCTGTCCGCTTGGCGTGCAGCAGGTTGAGGAGATGAAGTTTCAGACCGATTTCCAGCCCATTGAAAAAGCTCTTGATGAGACAATGGAGTTTGTCAGGATACTCACTGAAGGCAAATCATTCCCTGATCAGAACTACCATGACCTGCGTGAGGCTCTGACCCGCATCAAAGTGATGGGTACATGGCTTGATGAGGCTGAACTATTAGGTCTATGGCGCTCCTTAGAGACCATCAGCGGCATAGTGGAGTTCCTGTCCAAAGAGGAGAACCAGGGTCTCTACCCCAACCTCACGGAACTGGCCGGCAGTGTGGCTGTATTCCCCGCTATTACACAGGGAATAGCCCACATCCTCACCAAGTTCGGCAAGCTCAAGGATAATGCATCACCTGAACTCTACCGCATCCGAATGGATCTGGCCAACACATCGTTCAGCATATCACGTATTCTGAACAGCATACTGCGTCAGGCGCAGACAGACGGTGTGGTTGACAAGGATGCCGCTCCAACCATGCGTGACGGTCGTCTGGTGCTGCCTGTAGCGCCTGGATTAAAGCGTAAGATACGCGGTATAGTACATGATGAGTCTGCATCGGGCAAAACCGTCTTCATTGAACCTGAAGAGGTTGTGGAGGCCAATAACCGCATCCGTGAGCTTGAGGCCGATGAGAAACGTGAGGTTACGCGAATCCTGATTGCATTCACAGATACCATACGTCCGGAGATTCCGTCCATACTTGAGTCATACGGATTCATGGCCAAGATTGATTTCATACGTGCCAAAGCCCGCTTAGCGCTTGATTTTGACGCCTGCAAGCCCATTCTTGAACGCAAGACTATGGTTGACTGGGTACAGGCCGTACATCCGCTATTAAAGCAGTCTCTCGCCAAGCATGACAAGACGGTGGTTCCACTGGATATAGACCTTGACTCCAAGAATAGCATACTGCTTATATCGGGCCCCAACGCAGGCGGTAAATCCGTCTGCCTCAAGACCGTAGGTCTTCTGCAGTATATGCTCCAATGCGGAATACCTGTTCCGATGCGTCCCAACAGTCATGCCGGCATATTCAAGAGCATTTTCATTGATATAGGCGATGAGCAGAGCATTGACGATGACTTGAGCACCTACTCCAGCCATCTGCTTAACATGAAGAATATGCTCAAGAATGCCGATAACCGCAGTCTGATACTTATTGATGAGTTTGGAAGCGGAACGGAGCCCGGTATAGGAGGCGCAATAGCTGAAGCTGTTCTGTCACGTTTCAACCGCAACCGTGTCTTTGGCATTATAACAACACATTATCAGAATCTCAAACACTTTGCTGATGGCAATGAGGGCATACGTAATGGCGCCATGCTCTATGACCGTCATCTCATGCAGCCGCTATATATATTGCAGATAGGTAATCCCGGCAGCTCATTTGCCGTTGAGATAGCCCGCAAGATCGGTCTTCCTGAGGATGTCATTGAAGATGCCACCCAGATTGTAGGCCGTGATTATGTAAATGCTGACAAGTACCTGCAGGATATTGTACGTGACAAGCGATATTGGGAGAACAAACGTCAGAACGTGCATCAGCTTGAGAAACAGTTGGACCAGCAGATTGAGCAACATCGCCAGGAATTGGAATCACTGCAAAAGGAACGCAAATCAATCATCCGTGAGGCCAAGGAGAAAGCTGACCAGCTTATCCAGGACTCCAACGCCATGATTGAGAACACCATACGCACCATTAAGGAGGCTCAGGCCGATAAGGAACTTACCCGCCTGGCACGCCAGGAACTGACAGAGTTCAAGGATACTCTTGATGACCGCCAGAACAGCGAGGAAGAGCTCAAGATACAGCGCAAGATGGAGCGCATACGCCAGAGTCAGGAACGCCGTGAGCAGCGTAAACGTGACAAGCTTAAGGAGCATCGCCCCCAGCCTGCTGTTAACGCACCGGATGGAAGCCAACAGCCAACAGCTAACAGCCAACAGCTGAACGCGCAGCGTTCATTCAAAGTCGGTGATACCGTCCGCCTTATCGGTCAGACACAGGTAGGCGATGTGATTTCTATCAATAAGAATGACATTACGGTTGCTTTCGGGCATATTACCAGCATAGTAAAGGCAAATCGTCTGGAGCCTGCTGAGGCTGTTAAGGTGCAGGATGTACGCTCCGCTACTTACGTAAGCAAGCAGACTCATGATGACATCTACAACCGCAAACTGGCCTTCAAACCGGATATTGATGTGCGAGGCATGCGCGGTGATGAGGCCATCCAGACTGTGATGCACTTTATTGATGACGCCACGCTCATCGGCATGAGCCGCGTGCGCATCCTTCACGGCACCGGTAACGGCATACTGCGCAACCTTATACGCCAGTACCTGCACACCGTTCCCGCCGTCAAGGACTACCACGACGAGCATATCCAATTCGGTGGTCACGGTATCACGGTCGTTGATATAGGATAAAATGCTATATGCAGATAACTCCGCTAAGTGAGTATAGGAAAAAAGGGTTGTTGGCAGGAAAAACCATGGCCGCCCGTGGGCTTGTGAACTGACGAACGAAGAGAGAGTAGAGGAAGCTTGCTTACTCTACCGAACGAGGAGGAAGAAAAGAGCGTAGCTCTTAACGGGAGGGGCCCGCTGCGAAGCAGTGGGAGGGATAGCGCGAAGCGCGTAGTTTTTACGTCAATAACCCTTTTTTCCGGTGTTTAAATAAATTGAAATATGAAAAAGATTGGACCTCACGTATCAGCATCAGGGGGTGTTTTCAATGCTCCCATTAATGCTATGGCAGTTGGTGCTACGGCTTTTGCCCTGTTTACAAAGAACCAGCGCCAATGGTTTAGCTCACCTCTGCAACAAAGTGAAATAGAACAATTTAAGGCTCAAGTCTTAAAGTCCGGAATTGAGGCTAAATACATACTTCCCCATGACAGTTATCTGATAAATCTGGGCAGTCCCGATGCAGAAGGGTTGGAGAAATCACGCAGTTCATTTCTGGAAGAGATGCAGCGTTGCGAGCAGCTTGGCCTAACCATGCTCAACTTCCACCCAGGCAGTCACCTAAAGCAGATTACCCCAGAGGAATGCATGGACCGCATAGCAGAGAGCATCAATTTGACTCTGGAAAAAACCAAAGGCGTAACAGCTGTTATTGAGAACACCGCAGGCCAAGGTTCAAACATAGGATTCGCATTCTGGCAGATAAAGCGCATAATAGACGGTGTGAATGACAAATCACGCGTTGGAGTATGCGTAGACACCTGTCACACTTATACTGCCGGCTATGACCTCAAAAACGAATATGAGCGTGTCTGGCAGGATTTTGATGATGAGATAGGTATGAATTACCTGCGTGCCATCCACCTCAACGACAGCAAGAAGGAGTTAGGTTCACGCGTGGACCGTCACGATTCCATCGGCAAAGGCTTCCTGGGACTTGATTTCTTCAAAAAGATCATGCAGGACCAGAATCTGAATGACATACCTTTTATCCTTGAAACTCCAGATGAAACCCTCTGGGCGGAAGAAATCACCCTCCTCCACTCAATGGAGTAATTGATTATTACTTCTTCTGCTCTTCTGCTTCAAGCTGGCGGATGTACTCCGTGGGGCTCACGCCGTAGTATTGCTTGAAGGTGGTAGAGAAGTGAGTCTGTGATGAGAATCCCACGCTGTAGGCTATCTGAGATACATTAACCCTCTTCTCTTTGAGTAGTTTCATAGCCTGCTGCATACGGATATTCTGCAGGAACCTTGATGCGGAGAATCCGGTAAGCTCCTTAAGTTTTCGATGCAACTGTGTGCGGCTCATTCCTACCTCATCAACCATGAGAGATATATTGAACTCGCTGTTGGAGATATTCTTGTTGACAATATCCATCACACGCTTCATAAACTGTTCATCACTTGATTCAAACTTAACAGCCTCAACCTTTTCAGTCTGCTCCTGCTGCCCCGAGAATTTACCCTTAACAATCAGACGGTTATTAATCAGATTTGACATAAGAGACTTAAGTTCACTCATATAGAACGGTTTAGGCAGATAGCTGTCTGCACCTGTATCCAGTCCTAGCATACGGTCCTGAAGCTTATTTTTTCCTGACAGCATGATGACAGGAATATGGCTTACCAGTGAGTTGCCCTTAAGAGCCTTAACCAACTGTATTCCGTCCATCTCAGGCATAACCACATCGGTAATGATTATATCAGGAATCTGTGAAACCGCAATCTTGAGTCCCTCCTTACCGTTACGTGCAGTAATGACCTTGTAGCTTTGCTTGAGGCTGTCTGACAGATAATCGAGCATAGAATCATCATCATCCACAATCAACACTTTAAAAGTGCCCTTAGTCTGGTTGGTTTCTTCTGATTCATCCAGATCCATACCCACCCGGTTCCTATCCAACTGCAGACGTACTGTATCCTGCGGATCAGCAATATCATCCTTTGATATGTGATCATTACCTAGCGGCAGTCGGAATGAGAACACACTACCCTTCTGTCCATCCGTGCGATTTCCTGCTTTTATCGTTCCACGATGCATGTTGATGAGCATCTGACTGTAATTCAAACCGATACCCATTCCCATGGTTACAGATGTCACATCATTGTCAACCCTGTAGAAACGTTGGAACACCCTGTTGATATCCTCCTTGTCCAGGCCAATACCCGTATCGGAAACGGAAATTTCCACATAGTTATGTAACGGGCCGTTTTCATTGTCATCGGTCCCAACCTCAACATCAATCTCTATGGTTCCGTTATCCGGAGTGTATTTGAAAGCATTTGACAGAATGTTCATCATAACCTTGTCAATACTGTCACGGTCAATCCAGACAGGCTGTTCCACCATGGGATGATTGAAACGGAAGTTTATGTTACGTTTCTCTGCCGTCTGTGTGTAAAGCTCAAAGGGGCCCATCAGAAAGTTAATGAGGTCAGTCTCAGCAAAATGCAGTTGCATCTGCCCCTCATCATACTTACGCATATCCAGCAACTGGTTTATAAGCGAGAGGATTCTGGTTGAACTTTTGTGCATCTGACGCAGGTTTGGCAACATCGCTGCAGGAGTATTATCATCGCGCAGCATATCCTCTAATGGAGATATAACCATAGTCATAGGAGCGCATATCTCATGAGCCACATTGATGAATGACTCAAATTTGGCCTCATCCACCTCCCTCTCACGTGACTTGCGGCGAAATCTGAATATCACCATCAGAATAGCCAGTACAAAAATCAGATAGATGCAAACTGCCAATGACGTGGCATACCATGGCGCTTCAATCTTGATGTTGTAAGTCCTTGGTTCTGAGACTATATCATTCAGTCTGGCTCTTACGGAAAGTGTGTATCGGCCAAATCCGAGCCTTGAGAATGTGAACCTGTTGAGACCGGCCGGATTGCTTGTCCATTCCCTCTTATCAGGATTAAGTGAATATTCATAAATCAGGCTAGCTTCATCACCGTAATTAAGAGTACTGAATTCAAGTGTAAAGGAATTATCCCTGTAGGCCAGTCTGAACTGATCAGACATACTGAGAGGCTTCTTTGAGATATGTTTTCCGCCCGATACGGATTCATTGGTTATCCGCTCACCATTGAGATAGAATCCAGTCATAACCACCGGGTTCACCTTGGCACCTGTGATTATGCTGTATGGACTGAAAGCAGTGATACCTGCATTGCTTCCAAAATAAGCCCTGTCATCAACCGCAGAGAATGCTGACACTCTGTTAAAAGCCTTCTCCTCCGTAAAGAAACGGCTTATCTCCAGATTGTTAGGATTGATACGGTTAAGGTTTCCCGGAGTAGCCACCCAAATGTATCCGTCATTATCCTTAATCATTCCACGGATATCATCACTGGAGAGTCCCTTGCTGGTATTCAGCAAACGCACCTCACCGTTTGTGGAATCATAAATGATCACACCCTTGGTAGTACCGAACCACATAATTCCGTTTCCCTCCTCAAGAATACATGTACAGCCTGATGTCCCCATGGCGGCCAATATCTTATTGTTGGGAAGGAACGTGTTGTGGTCTATGTCATAGCAGTCAACCCCGTTGTCATGTCCAATCCAGAGTCTGTTCCACTTGTCAATCAACAAGATGTGTATCCAATCATTGCTAAGCCATTGACCGTTTTGTCCGCTTTGGGCAAAACTGGAGTACAATGCCGGCTTCATATCTGTCGGGTCCAGCCTGCTGAAACCGCTTCCCAGTTCCGAGTAATAGATACGCCCCTGAAGATCCTCTGCAATTGACGATACATTTGAGTACTCATTGGTCATCACAGAACGCATTTTACCGGTTTCCGTATCCAGTATGGCAAGCCCTCCATTGGGATAACCCGCCCATATCCTGTTATGGCTGTCACGGAACAGACAGTTCACATATACGGAGCCTTTACCTTCCTTTAGCACAACTCCTTCACTTGACATACATGTCAGGCTGTTATTATTGTATCCTATCCACAGACGTCCCTCAGTATCTGTAATCATCGCAGTGACTGTTCCCGAGACATCCTGCTGATAATCAGAAAATTTCCAATAATCAAAATCATTCCTCTCCTTTGTAACAAGAATATAATCAGAAAGGAAACACCCTATCCAGATGTTATCAGCCTTATCTCGGTAATAGGCGCTCACATCCAGTTTCTCCAGACTGCGGTCAAAAGGTTTAAGTTCCACCCTTTCAAGTTTTCTCTCATTTGTAAGGGCTAGAAGTCCTTTGCCGCGTATTGATATCTTAAGGCCTTCCTTGTCAAAAAATGAATGAGTTATCTCCCATATACCCTCTTCAGGAGTAAGACGTGTAAGAGTACGTATGGTAGAGTTCCACATATAAAGATGGTTATTCGTGGTAATATAGACGTTACCGTTTTCATCCTTGTTTATGCCGGTAATGTCATGGTCTATCAATTCCGGACGGAACTCTGTGATTTTGTCTGTCTTGGGATCGTATAGCAGGACACCTGTTGTGGTCCCTAACCACACAGTACCTTCCTGATCCTCAAGTAATGTGCGGAAAATCCTCTGTACCGTAGAAAACGTATTTACGCTTACCACACTGTTTACCTGAACGGGATCCTTGGGATCAACCCAGAAAACACCATTGCCACGTGCAGCAATCCAGATCTTACCGTCACTGAACTGACTGATTTTCTCAATATATGGTGTCCGGCTTCCGGGGAAAGGAACGGTATGGAAACTTTTCTCGCTCGGCTTGAGATATTGCAGACCACGGTTTGTTCCTATCCAAAGTGTTCCGTCTGTATCTATATACAGACTCCTTATATAATTACTCAGAAGTGACAGTGAATCATTGTCATCATGGAAGAACTGATGGAAATTATATCCGTCATATCTGTTCAAGCCGTTCTCCGTACCTATCCACATGAATCCGGATAAATCCTCACATATAGCATGGAAACGGTTGTCAGAAAGCTGTCCTATTGAAAAATGGAATATTCTTTGGGCATTTGCCGATATGGCAATGAATATTCCGGCAAGCAAAGCAATAATTGGTTTACGCATAAGGCCAATGAATAATTTGTATAAAGACAAAGATACTCCAATATTTCTAAATGTTCCATAGTTAACGTACGCTTTTGGAACAAATCTTAATATATGGAACAGATGAAACAATTACGGATATGTTTCCTTTGAAATCAAATCAGGAATAGTGTTTGATGCAATGCTGTTTTTCATGTAGTATTTACGGTTTTGGTTTCATCAAAACACTCTTTTTATATACCTTTGAAAAAGATTTCCGATATTAACAACCAAAACTATAAAACTATGAGAATTAAAAGTGCATTACTTACAGTAGTCCTGTCATTTTTGACAATCAGTTCAGCCAGCGCAAAAAAGCATTGGGTAGCTACATGGGCCACCGCAGAGCAGGTGGTTGAGCCCCACAACTGTCCCCCAGCCCCAGGCCTTGGCAACAATTCAATACGTCAGATAGTACAGACGTCCATCAGCGGCAAGGAAGTCCGCGTAAAGTTCTCAAATGAGTTCAGCCAGGGTCCTGTAACCATCAACGCAGCAGAGATAGCACGTGCAGCCACAGCCGGCAGCAGCAGTGACATCATTGCCGGAACAGAGGTAAGCCTCACATTCGGTGGCAAGAAATCAGTTACCATAGAGCCCGGTAAACTCGTTACGTCAGATCCAGTCAAGTTCCCCATGGGTACACGTGAGAATGTTGCCATCACCATGCATCTGGGTGAGGCTTCATCAACCAGCGTGACAGGCCACCCCGGCTCACGTACTGATTCATATCTTATTGAAGGTCAGGGCTCAGACTTTACAAATGCTGTAAAGACTGCCCACTGGTACATCATTAACGCCATTGAGATCAAGGCTGAGAAGAAGGCCCGCGCCATAGTAGTCCTGGGCAACTCCATAACTGATGGTCGTGGTTCAACCACCAATGAGCAGAACCGTTGGACCGATAACCTGTCACGCCGTCTGCTTGCCAATAAGAAGACCAAGCGTGTATCAGTGCTGAACATGGGTCTTGGCGGAAACTGCATACTTAACGGCGGCCTTGGACCTACCGGCAAGAGCCGTTATCCGCGTGACCTGTTCCAGCAGGAGGGCGTAAAATACATCATCCTGTTTGAGGGTGTCAATGACCTGGGCGGCTATGGTGATGCAACCGCAAAAGCAAAGCAGATCATAGAAGTTTACAAACAGATCATAGATGAGGCACACGAGCGCGGCATTCTTGTTTACGGTGCTCCCGTAATGCAGTTCAAGGGCAACAACTATTACAGTGAGAACCATGAGGCAGGACGTCAGCAACTCAACCAGTGGATCCGCAACGGAGGTTATTTTGACGGTGTCATTGACTTTGATGCAGCCATGGGTAATCCCGATGACCCCGCACAGCTCAACCCCAAGTATCTGTTTGAGAACGATTATCTGCACCCCAATGCAGAAGGTTACGTCCAGATGGGTAACTGCATAGACCTCAAACTGTTTGAGAAGTAAACTCATAGGGTAAAATATGTTAGGGGCGGTTCTGTTTGTGTTCAGAACCGCCCCTTTGCGTTTAACTTTTTGCGATTCTGACAATAGTCTATATGTATTAAATTATAGATATGTCACTCAAGTCAGTCAGAAAGATTCTTTTAATCGGTGCAGTAGTAGTATTGCCCTTGACAGTGTGTTCACAGTTTCCCGGCGGAGGTTTCCCCGGAGGTGTTGGAGGATTTCAGGGAGGCGGTTTCCCAGGTGGCGGATTCCCCGGTGGTTTTGGCGGACGCTTCCCCGTTCAGGATCAGGAAGGAGGCCAGATGCCAGGCGGTTTCCCCGGCGGAGGCGGATTCGGAGGCTTTGGCGGCGGCTTTGGAATGGGTACGGAATATGACCCTACCACAACCCGTAATGATGTGGAGTTTACATCATCAAACCTGCCTATCGTGATTATCCAGACAGAGGGCAAGACACTCACCAACAGGGAGAAGTCCGGTGCCACAATGAAGATCATTGACAATGGCAAGAAACGCAATAAAATAACTGATCCGGCTAACGGATATGACGGAAACATCAAGATAAAGCTTCGCGGAAATTCATCACTGTTCTTTGATCAGAAGCGTTTTACATTTGAGACAGTAACCTCTGAAGGCAAGGCCAATGATGTGGAACTTTTAGGCATGCCGGCCGATAATGACTGGGTGCTGCTGGCTCCATATAATGACGTCTCAATGATGCGTGATGCGTTTGCATTTGACATGTGGAATAACATGGGCCATTGGGCACCGCACACACGCTATTGTGAGGTAGTCATGAACGGCAAGTACATAGGCGTTTACACACTTTGTGAAAAGATCAAACGCGGCAAGAACCGCATTGACATAGCCAAGCTCACCTCTAAGGATACCACAGGTATCGATATCACAGGCGGTTACATAGTACGTGTTGACCCGCCCGATGAAGGTGAGAAATCATTCACATCCGATGTACCCGGCATCATGAACACCAACGTAGGTGGCATGTTCGGCGGATTCGGTGGCGGAATGGGCGGATTCGGAGGTATGGGTGGTCGTGCAACCGTAACGTGGACCATATTCTACCCCAAGGCCAGCAAACTGACTGATAAACAGCAGGAATATATATCCGATTATGTAAATACCGTTGAGAAGGTAATCCAGAGCGATGATTTTGCAGACCCGGTTAACGGCTACGCCAAATACATCGATGTGGAGTCATTTGTAGATTACTTCATTCATACTGAGCTCAGCCTTAATGCCGATGGTCTCAAGCGCAGCACCTATTTCTATAAGACCAAGCAGAATGAGGACGGTACAGGCGGCAAACTGCATGCCGGCACAGTATGGGATTACAACCTGGCATACGGAAACTGCAATTTTGCCAACGCCAACAATATTGAGGCATGGGTGTATGAAGGCAGTGAGACCAACCCCACCCCCGCTATGTGGAAACGCCTTACAGAGGATCCCGCTTTCATGGCTAAGGTCAAGGCTCGCTGGAAAGAACTACGCAAGGACTATCTGAGCATTGAAAGCATAAACCGTTTCATTGATGAGCACGCCGCTCAACTTCAGGAGGCTCAGGCCCGTCAGTACACAAAATATTCAGACCTTCTGGTTCCCAAGAAAGATGACGGTCAGAATGCCCAGGGACAGCAGAACGGCGGATTTGGTGGATTCGGAGGCTTTGGAGGAGGATTCCCCGGAGGCGGCGGATTCGGAGGTTTCGGTGGCGGTGGAGCAGCAGGTATGTTCTCTGCATACACCGTCTCCAGCTACGATGAGGAAATAGGCATACTCAAGAAGTGGTTTGCTGACCGCATAGCTTTCCTTGATAAAAACTGGAAGTGATTAAACCAAAAAGGCTGAATGGAGTCTAATAGGAAATTAGAACTCTAACCCGGTAAATTACTATGCCCGATATGAACCTCAAAAGAACCATTACACTGTTTTTTATACTGATGATTTCTGTTGTAACCTTTGCTCAGCGTGGCGGAGGCGGCGGAGGTGGCTTCGGTGGAGGCGGTGGTATGGGCGGAGGCGGCGGCTTCGGCGGCGGTATGGGCATGGGCGGCGGAGGCGGCTTTGGAGGCGGTGGAGGCCGTGGCGGTATGGGCGGCGGCTTTGGCGGCTGGGGTAGCTTCAACACCCTTAATGACAGTACGGCTCTTGAAAGAAGCAGTGCCAACCTTACTTTCGTAGAGGGCCGAGGCGCAGGCAACGCTATCCGTGACGATGATTTGAAGCAGCTTCTGGATTCCGTTCAGTTTGAGAGATTTGATGCTGCCCGTAAAAGTTTCATTAAAGCCGATAATAAGGAAACCATAGGAACCATACTTATTGTTCCCACCGCAATCCTTACACTTATAGCGGCCACTCACAGATCGGATGATGATCCTGGGCTGTCAGAGAAGCTATACATAATCTCAGGAGCATTAGCAGTACCGGCACTCACATTCTATTGCTGGGGCCGCATAGGCAGAGGTAAGGCTAAACGCGCGATAGAAAAGATAGCGGATGAGTACAACAATGAACTTGAATTAAGGCAGGCCGCCAAACTCCTGCAGTTTGAGTTTGAACCCACAGTATTCCTACCTACCGATAAGTCCCCCGCTTTTGGACTCACGGTAAGCTTGGACTTTTAGAATTGAAAATTGAAAATTGAAAATTGAAAATTAACAAGCACCTGCGTAATAACCCGCGACATTAAAAAAGGTTCGGAGTTTTCCGAACCTTTTTTATAATTTTCAATTTTCAATTTTCAATTTTCAATTCTCAATTTTCCCTGACGTACGGAGACTCCGGCATAAACAAATAACTCTTAATATACCCGCCAGCATCAATCACCACCTTCTCAAATACCGTACCCGGTTCAATGGGACGGATAGTCAGAGTGTGCTCGCCCTTGGCAGCCTTGCCCAGCTGTACGCGGTCATCCTTTACGCGGGTTGCAACTGTGGGATAGTAAACTGAGTAGATATTGCGCTGATCCTCATTCAGACGCTCATTGAACACTACTTCAACCTCCTTACCGCCATCCAGGCTTACCATATAGCGGTGTCCCTCAAGACGGTAGAATGTCAATGTAGCATTAACTGCAATCACAGCTGAGAGATTCTCAACATCATCAGTAAGGTTGAACTTGTAGGTCATGCTGGCGCCATCAGTAGGCTGGCTGTAAGGCATCAGAGCAACGCCAGAGAGTGTACGGCCCATGAAAGGAATTGTAGTCCAATGTGCAGAACCTGCAGTAACAGGAGTCTGTGCATAGTAGTGCTCTGCCTCCATGGCAACAACACCATCCTTCTGAGTGAAAACGTATCCTCCATTCTTCTCTCCTACCTCAACGCGGGTTACACGGGGCTGTGTATCGGCACGGAAGTTATCGTTCCAAGAGGTGTAGCCTATGTGCTTCTGGATCATCATGCCGTTCCACTTGCCGCCAGCCATCTCCTTGTTGTAATATGCGCACAGCTCGGCATCACGCTTAAAGTCACGTTCACAACGCTCTGCCCAGTAGTTTGCGGCAGGATCGTTGTTGCGAGCCAGCTTCTGGTTCATGGCCTGACTGTAATACATATCGTAAATGTTACCCATAGCTTGAACGGGGAACAGTATTATCTGCTGATAAGCGTCACGATATTCTGGTTTCAGTTTGAGGTACTGACGCAGGGCCTCGGCCTCTAAGCGTGCGTAATCGTCGCAAACCTGCTCAAACTCACCGGTCTCAAGCGTGTAGTACTGACGGGCGTCAAGCATCTCGGCGCTAATGCGGCCGTTATACTTGCAGCAAAGGTTCAATATGCGGGCTGCCTCCTTAGCCTCCTCCTCACCAAAGAACTCCTTGCAGAACTCATATGTGTGGTCCAGCAGGTTGTCAACGGTGAATGATGTGGGGTTCCAGGCCATATCCAGGAACAGGGTGATAGGATACTCCATAGGCTTAAGGTCACCTACGTTGAGTACCCAAATCTTGTCAACTCCGTAGTCATAGGTAAGCTGCATCTGTTCCCAGAGGTGCTGTATCGGAGTGATATTCAACCACTTTGAGTTACGCGGAGCACCTACATAGTCCACATGATAGTACATACCCCAGCCGCCTTTACGCTTGCGCTCCTCGGCATTGGGCAGGCGACGAATATCGCCCCAGTTGTCATCGGACAGCAGGATTATCACATCGTCAGGCACACGCAGGCCCTTATTATAATAGGTCTGAACCTCCTTATAGAGTGCCCATACCTGCGGACGCTGCTCGGCCGGCTTGCCGGTCACCTCCTTGATTATCTGGCGCTGGTCGGCAAAGAGGCCCTCCAGCATTTTCATGTTATCCTCGTCGCTTCCGCGCAGCTCGGCATCACCGTCACCGCGCATACCTATAGTAATAAGGTCCTCGGTATTCTTGGCACGCTCCACTCCCTCACGGAAGAACCTCTGCAACTCCTGCTTGTTAGCGGTATAATCCCACTGGCCGCCGTAGGCCTTGGGGTTACGGGCCCATTCCTGATGGTTGCGGGCCATCGGCTCATGGTGAGATGTTCCCATTATCACGCCCATGTCATTGGCTGTCTTGGAGTTCTCGGGGTCATCGGCATAGAATGCCCAGTCCCACATGGCGGGCCACATAAAGTTACCGCGCAATCTCAGTATCAGTTCAAAGCACTTGGCGTAGAACTCGTGGCCGCCGCGCTCGGTGCCGAATGTGTTCTTGACCCATGTGGTCAGGCACGGAGCCTCATCGTTCAGGAATATGCCGCGGTAGGTCACTGCAGGCTCACCTGCGGTGTATGTGCCCTTGGCAAGTGATACGTTATCCTGATGCTCTATTGGCACGTCTGCCCAGTAGTACCAGGGTGATACGCCTATCTGCTCGGACAGTTCGTAGATACCGTAAATGGTACCGCGCATATCGCTACCTGCAATCACCAGAGCCTCATCAATACCCTTGATAGGATTCTCCACAACGGTCATGATGTACTTTTCACGCTTGCCCTGCAGATCCTTCTTGTTGATCTTCTTAGACTTGATGACCTGAGCAATGTACTTGCTGTCAATTGTACCTACAATCACAGGCTTACCGCTTATGCCGGCTGCATCATAAATCACCTTAGCCTCCTGCCCTGCTACAGCATTGAAATCCTTCTGCAAAGCCTTCAGAGCAATCTGAACACCGCTCTTATCGGCCTCATCAGCCAGAATCTGAACAGGGTTGCCGTTGTCAATAAGAGTAAATCTGTCACCGGATAACTCATTAAATGAAATGCCTTTGTTATCAGCGCGACTTTCCAAATAAAAAAGGGGTGATACCCTTCCAAAAGCGGCCTTCGGCCGGCCCTCCCACGCCTATGGCGCGGGCCCCTCCCACTGGTCGCGCGTTTTTCGCGTTAGCGAAATAAAATAATGTGCGAGACTTTTTCAGTTTGGGGCTTTAGCCCTTTTATTTGAAAAGTCTCAGCTCGTAGAGGCCGCATACTGCAAGTCGGTCATCTTTTACGGCTAACGCTCCCAGAATATCGGAAGTATTGGATATCCTATCTATGACTGGTTGCAGATCATTGATTGTTTGGATGCGATTTGCAAAAGCTGTCGCGTAGCTGTCAGCTAACAGAACGTCTTTGCAGATTATCATCATGGCATCGGCGCGGCCAAGGCTAAGAGAAGGGCCTACAGTGCCGCTGGAGGTACAAATACCAAGTGGAAAAGCCGATGCAGGTATGTGGAGCCCTACTCTTTCAGATAATGGGGATAGGCCGGCAAAAACGCTTATATCCATATCAGAGGCTGCCTCAGCATAAATATCCCCACCGTTCTCAACAATTACCTCTTTAACATTAAACCTGCTCTTTATGAAATCGGCAACATTCTTGGCAACAGCACCCGCTACTGCACTCATTGGACCTATCCCTGTCTTGTGGCTTACGCGCGACATCTCTTTCAGAATAGCAGGAGCCTCTAGGTCTGCATCATAGGGCGTCAGAGCGGCCTTATAGCCGGGATCCATGAGCAGATAGGCATCCATTGTGCGGCGCAACTCCACGAGCGCCCCATACACTTCCTGCTCCATAGACGCAGAATAGGAGCCGTTATCGACTCCTATCCAAAGGTCTGATTCAAGGAACTTTACGCAGAACCAGCGTCTCTCGTCATTAGAGAAACGGCTGCGATAGCTGCGTTCCTTGTATTCCATAAACTTAATCTGCAAACTCTATATGGAAGAGTTTGAGCGGGCAAGCCGTGATGCAAAGCTTGCAGACCACGCACTTATCAGGCTGAAACTGCAACTTCCATGAAGGAGCACTTATAGAGAGTGCTCCTGAAGGACAGGCCGATGTGCAGGCACCGCAGCTAACACACTTGCTGTCATCATAGCTTATTTTCTTCTCAAGCGGACTTACATCCACCCCACTCTCCTTCATAAAATCAATGGCCCTGCGGATATGCTCAGAGTCAGAATCCAGTTCCAACACCAGTTTGCCACGACGACCGCCGTCAATATCGGCCTTGATGATGCTGACTATGATGTCAAACTTCTTAATCAGCTCATAGATAAGCGGGCGGCTGGCTTCGCCATCAGGGAATGAAATAACTACTTTCTTTGTCATAACGTGCTGATTTACAAGTTTAAATCTTTAAGTCCCTGAAGTGACGTCCCCGTAGGCATCGGGCGTACAGGAGCTGTCAGTTCAAACTGTCCCTTCTCAATCCAATCCTTAAGGATGGCAGCAATCTTGCGTGCCTTATAGAGACTTGAAAGCGGAGCGGTATGAATCTTCTTGCCCATAAATTCAATCTCACCGGAGCGCAACTGCTCATAGTTAACCTTACCAATAAGGTCACCCTTACAGCCATAATCCTCAATGAAAGTATCAATCTGGCTGTTACGTATACTTACACGGTGAGCCAGGTCCTCATCCAGCAGCGGAATAGGAACACCCACGCCTACGTACATCGTAACGCCGTATTTCTCAAAATAAGCTCCACGCAGGAACTCGCTTGACATCTCACGCATCTCACCCATCAGGGCCAGAGTACGTGCATTGCCCATCGGCACACCATATTCGTTAAGCGGCTTGCTGCAGTTGAACTGAGTGCCGTTCCAAACTACGTAACCTTGTGTTCCGCATAGGAAAATGCGTGTTCCTAGGCCGATGGTGCGACATTCGGGATCATTCAGCAGCGGTGAAAGTTCACCTGCAGAACTGTACGAGGCATTCTTCATCCTTGGTAGCAGAGTGCCCATGTAAGTATATAACGTGCGGTCTGTAGAGTTCACGGCCACATTATAGTTCTGATATGCATTACGGGGATTCATCAGTATAGCCTCATTGATGGTCTTAAGGCTTATCTGAGTCTTGATATGCTTACGCGGGTAACAGTCAGTACCCTTGCCCCAAGCCTCCAGAGTCAGCTCCTTACCGTCAATAAGCTCCTGAATGATGTGTGCACCGCCATAAGTAGGATTCTGCGGATTGCAGTCAGTGGCACCCACAAACGTATCCACAGCAGCCAGACCGCCGCTAACAGGCACACCGTTAATCTCAATCCTCTCCATGCGGATAGGCGGATTTGCATGACCAAAGTTCAGGAAGGCACCGCTTGAGCACATAGCCCCGAACGTAGCGGTAGTAACCACATCAACCTTCTCAAGAATCTCCTTAGGCGCCATGGTGCGGGCCATTTCCGATACCTCCTCAGCCGTCAGAACCACCGCCTTACCCTTCCGGATCTTCTCATTAATCTCCTCGTATGATTTTGTCATCTCTGCAAATTGCTTAAACGTCTGCAAAGATAATGTAAAATTTTGCACTGCTATTCCTAAACGAGCGGAACTTGATAGTATAGGGTCTCAGGAACCGTCGCCACCCTCGGCGCGTCAGAGGGAGGGGCCAGTTCCGAAGGAATGGGAGGGATAGGCCCGTAGGGCCGTAGTTCCAGAGACCCTATACTACCAAGTTCCCTCCCTCATTTCACCACATATAACTGTCCTTTTACCACAATTATATATTATATAGGTTTATTTGTATCAATATGAACTACTTTTGCGCCCAAAATGAAAAAAGAATCTGTTTGAGTTTGTTCCACAAAGAAGATTATGGTCTATTTTTTCCTCTGTTCTTATCGTTTTGAGGGAATAATGGAGGTCCATTTTGACTGAGGAACGATAAGAACAGAGGGGAAAAGAGAACTTAAGATATTTATGGAAACAAACTTAAATAGATTCTAACATGTGGCGTAAATTCTGCGGCTGGTTATTGAAAGTCTGGGGCTGGGAAAAGAGCACATTCCTCCCCCCTGAACCCAAATGCATACTTCTGGGCGTACCCCATACATCAATGCTTGACTTCGTTGTGGCATACCTGTTCTACGTATCCATAGGCGGTAAGACCTTCTGCATGGTCAAGAGCAGCCTGTTCTTTCCACCCCTGGGCTGGATACTGAGAGCCATCGGAGGCATACCTGTGGATAGAAAGCATCCCGGCGCAGTGGTCCGTTCCGTGCTTAAGGAGATGGAAAAGACAGACCTGATGCACCTGGCAATCGCCCCAGAGGGCACACGCAAGCCAGTGAGCCGCTGGAAAACCGGCTATCACTTCATTGCCAAGGCAGCAAACATCCCCGTTTACCTCTGCTACTTTGACTGGGGCCGCAAAAGAATCGCGGTAGATCAGAAATTTGAGCTTACAGATGATGCCAACGCCGATACCCGCCGCATCCAGGAAATATATGAAAGCATGAACCTTAAAGGACGTCATCCCAATAAATACCTTACAAAATGAGACACAGATTCACGACACTTGCCGATCTGCTTGAATACACAACGACATTAAACCGCAACCGCCTTGCATCGGACTTTGTGGACGGCGGTTGCAGCTACACATTCTCACAGTTCCGGGACAAGGCCGATCAGCTGTCAGGCCTGCTTGGCACATTCGGACTCAATCCGGCCGATAAGGTAGCCATCCTCTCTGAGAACATGCCCAACTGGGCGGTAGCCTTCTTCGCAATAACTGCTCACGGCCGAATTGCAGTGCCCATGTTACCTGATCTTTCACCAAATGAGGTTGAGAACATCCTAGTCCACTCTGAAGCGAAGGCCGTATTCGTAAGCCAAAAACAACTCCCCAAGATAAGTAAAGAATCATATAACCGCCTGAATATCATAATAGATATCAGCACATTTGACCTTATCAAAGCTGAGGATGAGAGCTACACATGCGATGGACGCAGTAAAGTACCCGATGCCACTGATATTGCCGCCATCATCTACACATCGGGCACCACAGGTAATGCCAAAGGCGTAATTGAGATGAGCATCGGAATGCTCTATCCGTTCTCCACCGGCTGCCCCGTCTATTACATCCAGAAGCCCCCCACTCCAACCATACTGAGCCAGGCACTGCTTAAGATACGTCCCACCACAATACTGTCAGTACCTCTTATCATTGAGAAAGTAATACGTGGCAAGATATTCCCCACTATAGCAGGCAGCAAGTATCTGCGCTACCTCAAAAAACATTTTCCGCACGTGCTCTACTTCCTGGTGGGCAAAAAAGTCAAGCAGCAGTTTGGTGGCCGCGTAAGGTTCTTCGGCATAGGCGGCTCCAAGCTGGACCGTGAGGTTGAGGAGTTCCTGCGCAACATCAAATTCCCCTACGCAATAGGTTACGGACTCACTGAGACCGCCCCGCTGATATGCGACGCCGGCCCCAAGCGCACACATCTGGGCACTACAGGCACCGCATCATATGAGGTGCAGGTACGTCTGGCCGATGTCAACCCGGAGACCGGTCAGGGAGAGCTGCAGGTAAAGGGCCCCAACGTAATGCTGGGATACTACAAGGATTACGCCCGTACCCGTGCCGTGATGACTGATGACGGCTGGATGCGCACCGGCGATATCGCCACCATGGACAAGAAGGGCCGATACTCCATCCTGGGCCGTTCAGGCAGCGTCATCATAGGCGCATCGGGCGAGAACATCTACCCTGAAGAGATTGAGAGCGTCATCAACAAGATATCGGACGTGAATGAATCACTCGTGATAAGCCGCGCCGGACAGCTTGTGGCTCTTGTGCAGTTCAACGATGGCGCTGTGGACTGGAATCTGGAGGGACAGGAAAAGTTCCTTGAGAACATAGAGAAGCGTAAAAAAGAGGTTATGGAATTTGTCAACTCCAAAGTAAGCCATTTCCTCAAGATCAAGGACGTAGAGGTCATGAAAGAACCCTTCAACAAGACCGCCACGCACAAGATCCGCCGTTTCCTCTATCAGGACAAGAATGAAAAACGTGCAAAAGGGGACAGTCCCCAATTACACGAAAAATAATATGAGTATGAAGAAGATCATAAACCCCTGGATAGGCACAGAAGGCTACAACTGCTTTGTCTGCTGCCCCACCAACCCCATCGGACTCCATCTGGAGTTCTGGGAAGACGGTGACTACATAGTCACCAAGTTCCACCCCACACATGACTACGAGAGCTGGCAGAACACCCTGCACGGAGGTCTTCAGGCTCTCCTGATAGATGAGACCGCCGGATGGGTGGTATGCCGCAAGCTGCAGACCAACGGCGTAACCTCAAAGATGAACATGGAGTATCTCAAGCCCGTCAGCACCCTTCTGGACGAGATAACAGTACGCGCACGCATAAGCAAGATGATGCGTAACGTGGCTTTCATTGAGGCAGAGTTAATGGATGCCGATAACACTGTACTCACACGCGCAGAGCTAATCTATTTCTGCACCCCAAAGTTCAAACTGGACGATAAAGCTTTCCCCGCTTCCGGTTGCAAAGTTGAAGGTGAATGACTCATCGCCAACTGAAGCGGACGCGGGCAAGTTCACGGCCATCTGCAGCCTTTATACTGTGAAGGGAGTTGTCACCCTCCATCTGTGTGGTGACGAATATCTTCTCACCAAACAGACCCTCTTTCTTGAAGTTGATTGCCAGACTGGCGGGCTCATGTTCCAGACGATACTCCGGAACCAGGCTTTCGCTGGCCCAAAGTGAGTAGATGGCGTTGTTTACGTGATTGTTACGGTCAATATCATCGTAACGTACCAGGAAACGCTCGCTGTAATCCTCACGCTCCACGGCAGGCAGTTTTGGGAACCGGTCTTCAAGGATCACCTTCTCATGTATAGGCTCATATTCCGGCAACCACTCCTTAAGATGCACCGGACGCCGTGAAGCAAAATCAATCACTATCCATTGGCTGCAGGCACGTATGATACGTTCACCGCTTGCGCTCCACACCTCAAACTCACGCTCGGTATATAAGGCCGACATATCTGAAGGCCAGCTCTTGAGGGTAATCTCCTCCTGCAGGTGTGGCATACGCTCTATCTCCACGTTCATGGCTATCAGGATCCAAGCCTTACCCACAGTACGCAGATAATCATATCCGATGCCTATCTCATTGGCGCTGTCATCAGCAATATCCTGGAACAGATTGAGCAGTGTAAGAAGACGCAAAGTATCCTTTCTGTCACACTCAAAGCTCTTTACCACGTATGTATGAACCTGTTTTCTGATGGCCATTATTGTATATCTTTTGATTGATTCCGGCGCGAATTTAATAAAAATTACTACCTTCGCAAACAATCAAACAAAACCGCTTCTTACATGCAATCCAGACATTTTGATAATCGTCAGTATTTTAACGAGTTAGTTATCACAAGCCAGAAATTTTTCCTACCCTATATAGAGAGTTTCATCAATATTTCCGATGGATTGAAGATACTTGAGATAGGCTGTGGTGAAGGTGGTATCCTGCTTCCTTTTGCACGCAAGGGATGCAGTGTTGTTGGCGTTGATTTAGACTCCAAGAAGATAGCCGCTGCCACCAGCATATTTGCAGAAGAAGGGGCCGATGGCCGATTCATTGCTGAGGATGTATTCAAGGTTAAGGAACTGGAGCATGAATTTGACCTGATAGTATGTCATGATGTCATTGAACACATCTTTGATAAAAAAGAGTTTATTGCCAAATGTGAGCTGATGCTTAAGCCGGGCGGATACATGTTCATGTCATTCCCTGCCTGGCAGATGCCTTTTGGAGGTCATCAGCAAATGTGCAAAAGCCGCCTCCTGTCACATCTGCCATGGATGCACCTGCTGCCCAGATTCCTCTATCGTTTCATTCTTAAGCTATTCAAGGAGAGCCAGAACCGCATCAATGACCTTTTGGATATCAAACGCTGCAAGTGTCCTGTTGAGAAATTTGAGCGTGTAGTTAAGAACACACCATTCAGCATCCTTGACCGCCAGCTTTATCTCATCAATCCGCACTATGAGACCAAGTTCCACCTTAAGCCGCGCAAGTTGTGGCGCTGGGTGGGTGCCATACCCTATCTGCGTGATTTCTTTACCACATCATGTTTCTATATGCTAAAGCTTTCATAACGCAAAGGGGACGGTTCTGTTCGCGAACAGAACCGTCCCCTTTGCATTTGCGTTGCCTTTGAGCTTATTTCACTGAGCACTCAGCCTTGGCAACCACATTACCGGCATCACGAGCCAGCAGCAACTCAACCTTGCCTGGTTCCAAAACCCAGTCATGCTTATCCTCGTCCCAATACTTGAGGTAACTGACAGGAACATCCATTATAAGTGTCACTGACATACCGGGTACAAGTTCCAGCTTTTGGAAAGCCTTAAGCTCCTTGTAAGGCCATTCAACCTTTGAATCCACACGGTGAACATAAATCTGCGGAACATCATACTGGTTATACTTACCCAGATTCTTAATTGTAAACTCAACCTGGATATCATCACCGTCGCGGTACTCACTGTTAAGGACCTTGAAGCCCGAATACTCAATCTCAGAATAACCCAGACCATATCCGAACGGATACATAACCGGTTTGTTCTTGGTATCGAACCAACGGTATCCCACCAGCAGGTCCTCGCTGTACAGTGCCGTACCGCGACCGGTTGCACCCTTAAGCATCTCCTCAGCCTTGTCATCCTTCTGAACCAGCGATACAAACACATCCTGGTTTACAGGAGCATCGGTCTGCGGGAAACTGCCTGTAGCGTATGCGGGGCTATCCTCAAGCTTAATTGGATATGAGAACGGCAAGCGTCCGCTAGGTGAAATCTTACCGATAAGAATGTCGGCCAATGCATTACCGCCCTCGGTTCCGTTAAACCAGGACTGAACTATTGCAGGGCTGCAAGCCTGAACGCGGTTCAAATCAACCGGAGCACCTGCCACTGCAATAAATACCACATTAGGATTAACATTGGCGACAGCCTCAAGCACCTCCTCCTGGTTATAAGGCAGATCCATGCTGCGGCGGTCACTTCCCTCAGTCTCCCACTGACGGTTGTCGCCACCGATGAACAGAACCAGGTCAGCATCCTTGGCAGCCTTCACAGCCTCATCCTTAAGCTTTTGTGCAGTATTGTCAGGCTGAGCGGGAGCAGCACCACCACGACGGCCAAAGCCGCCAAAACCGCCGAATCCGCCACGGGCCTGTTGTGATGTATAACCCTGTGCATAAATAATTTTAGCCTTATCGCCAATGCGGTTCTTAAGACCAGCCAGCGGAGTAATCTCATAAAGAGCCTTTACGCCAGCACCAACACCGCCGTTTGACATCTTCTTATCGGCATTATCACCTATAACGGCAATAGTCTTAACCTTGCCCAAATCAATAGGCAGAATGTTGCCCTCATTCTTGAGCAGTACGACAGACTGGGCGGCAACCTCATATGTTATCTGTGCATTCTCAGGCTGTCCGGTCATCTGCTTGTTTGCCTTTTCAGCAGGAACCGGATCAATCACCATACGCACGCGCAGTATCTCACGCACACGCTGGTCAATAACCTTCTCTGATACGATACCGGCTTTTACGGAATCCAACAGAGCCAGGCCCATGTAATCAGATGTAGGCATCTCAACGTTCAATCCGGCAGTCACTGATCCTACAGTGCTGTGGGTACCACCCCAGTCAGAAATCACCATACCCTTGAACCCCCAATCCTTACGCAGTATCTGATCCAGGAGGTTTGGATTCTCAGCGCACCATGTACCGTTTATCTTGTTGTAGGCAGCCATCACACCGTATGCGTTACCGTCAACCACAGCTGCCTCAAAAGGCACCAGATATATCTCACGCATAGCACGAGGGCTCACAATCACGTTCACGCTGCCGCGATTGGTCTCCTGATTGTTCAGGGCAAAATGCTTTATGCAGACAGCCACGCCGTTATCCTGCACGCCCAGAGTATAACCCACTGAAAGCTGTGCGCTCAAATAAGGATCCTCACTGAGATACTCATAAGTGCGTCCACCCGTAGGAATGCGCTGAATGTTTATTGCGGGCCCCAGAATCATATCCTTACCGCGAAGACGTGCCTCACTGGCCATACCTGTACCATACTTATAAGCCAGTTTGGTACTCCAAGTGGCAGCCAGGGCCGATCCTGTGGGGAAAAACGTTGCGGAGTCTGTTGACCAATGGAGCGGATTCCATGAAAGCGGTTCCATCTCCTCACGTATTCCAAAAGGACCATCGGCATAGTTCATCTCAGCAATGCCCTGTGCGGGAATACCCTCAGATGTAAAGTAATGCTTGCCGTGAAGCATCTCAATCTTCTCTTCAAGAGTCATCTTGCTGATTATGCCCGATATCTCTTTCTCATTCTGCATGAGTGGATCATCGTAATTCTTTACGTCACGTGACAATGTAGGATCACCCTTGCAACTGCATACAATCAGTCCCGCACCGAGCAGGACTGTAAACTTCAATAACTTCTTCATAAGTAAGGACAAATATTTTTTTGGTCAGTATATCAATTATAATCAGTATCCTGTATCCCTGCTCCACTCTGTCTTGCGGTATTCAGCATTCAGTCCCCCTTCATCAAAAGACTGCAATGGAATATAGACACTTAATCCGCAAAAAGTATTCATCTTTATCCCATATCTTTCATCTTCATAATCAGAACAAATATATGGAGTGGAATTCTTGTATATAACGCATTTCTCAAGCTGGAGTCGGAACTCGGTAAGGTCATCATAGTCTGTACCAAGTTTATCAATGAAATCCTCCAGATCAAACATGACATGCTTTTCCAACCTGTCAAAGCATTGTATCTCAAGATCAGTCGGATTAATCTGCGGAATCTCTTCCTTATGCGCTGCCACAATCTTCTTGAAACACCTTGCCAGACTATCCAGGGCATCGGTTTTTACCAGAGATATGCTTGCGGTCCGCTGGAATCCGTATTTTGCGTCATAATTGGCATGATAGTCACGGCACACCTTAGTAATGTTCCCGCTCAGGAAATCACGTATGACGGTCTTATAAGGAAAACCATAACTCATTATCTCACAACTGGATGATATTATGTAATCAGCCTTTTTCCTTAGTGCATAAGCCACCTCAACCGCCCCCATATAACAGGCATCGAATGCTATGTAATCAAACACTCCGTCCGGGATGGCATCGGCAAGCTCATCAATCTCCATATGCTCATCCTGCGGACTGCCATCAGGATGATTGTTCTTAGCAAAATATTTTGTAAGGTACTCTTCACGCATAGGTGCCCGGCTTTTGGTTTCCATTGAATAAGACCCTGGTATCCATCCCATGCCGTGTGACCAGAGTATCAGACCGTAAGTCTCTGCCTTCCAGTTATCCAGAACGGTTTTTATTACGCTCCTGAGAACCCCGCCATCCGCACTGTTAAGTTCATCATAAACTTTTAATGTGTCAATCATAAAGTCATGGAGATGCAACAATACCGGTTTTGCATCAAACTTGTCAACAAACACCAGCAAATTGGCATATTCCATATCCGTGTTCATGGCATTTTTCATGGCCAAGACATTGGGATTAGCGTTATCCGTAAGATTGTTATCTGCTGCCATATAGACCAGGACCGTCCTTGTAGTCCTGTAATCTACCACATCATTCCTCTCACATGAAACCGTAAACGCGAGTGCTGCAATTACCAGAGCACTGCTTAAAAGCCTTCTCATTATTGATATGATTCGTGTCATTTCTGTTCAATGCGGTCTAAATCAATCAGTCTGTATGAACTGTTGAAACTCAGTTCCGTGCCATCATCAAGGTTTATCTCATACAACTTGCTGTCATGTTCTATCCTGATGATGTCACTGTCTGGAAACTCTTTTTTAATGAAAGACCTGATCTTGGAGGGTATAAGAATATCCGGCACAGGACCTTTGGTGCATTCACACTCCGTCAGGCTTCCGTCCTTGCGGAACTGCAGTTTGACACCGCCTCCAAGCTTCACCTCATATTGAATCAGACTGGCCCTGCGCTCAATATTGGCTTTTTTGATTTTGGCGTCAGGAAATGCCTTGGTTATTATATTACGGGCCTTCTGAGGCAATTGCTCAGGTTTAATCTCTATGTCCTCAGCCATTACAGGCAGACACAGCACAAAAGCCAACAGAGTATATAATAACCTTCTCATATCAATTTTTATTTCATGGGACGGAGCACACCGCCACCGGTTTTGTATTCCTTGCCTCCCAGGTCAGCATTCGCAGCAGGGTCATAGTAGATAACATGCTTACCCTTAAGCTGCTTCAATCCCTTCTCCAAAGGCTGCTCAAATGAAATGGAAGAGATGTAGCATTCTCCTTTCAGGTTCCATTTGGCACCCTTTTTCATGAATACTTTCACAGCACGTCTATCGGTAGCACCACCAGTAATACTGCCGTTCAACTTGGCGCTATTTTTAAGAGTCAGCGTCAGGCTGCTTATGCTGTCCACATATATATCACCATTAAGGGTCTGTTTCTCAAGGTCTATGGTAGCATCCCCCTGATTGTAACCCTTGGGGCCCCATTCATCGGCCTTTATGGAGATTATCTCATCATTCTTGCAGATTATCTTATTGCGTGACAGAAAGATAGTACCACCTGCATTGGTTACGAAAATCAACGGGCCTTCTGTTACCGTTATCTCATTTTTATCAAGAACAAGCGTGCCGGTGGAACGCCATTCCCTCTGCTTACCGTCAGCTCCATAAACCAGGAATCCGCATACGCCTCCCGCCTTAAGTTTATTGCCTGTAAGTTCCAACAGGCCCTCATCAAGACTTCCTATAGTCCATTTAGCTGATGACAACTCACATTTTTCAGCTTTTATTGAACCTGTAGATACATAAAATGAAGATGCAGCCTGACCTGTGTTATCACCCTTGGCTTCAGTAATCTCCATTGTGCCATCCTTACAGGCGTAAAAGGCTGGACTCTGGTTTGAATAGGTATTTACAGTTGTCTTTTGGACTATAACCTTACTTTTGTTAGTGGCATTTAC
Source organism: uncultured Bacteroidales bacterium (assembly GCA_902774275.1). GTDB lineage: Bacteria > Bacteroidota > Bacteroidia > Bacteroidales > Bacteroidaceae > Colenecus. The sequence continues at coordinate 14,806 of CACYHN010000021.1, read as the reverse complement.
GGCAGCCGCCCCCACTCTTGAGGTGCTTATGCTACCTTCCTGGAGGGTCACTTTAGTGCCCTCGCCGCTTGCACTCACGCCATCGGCCGCCTGAGCATGTGAGTTAACCTCACAAAACTCCATAATGACGTTACTGCCTCCATCGGCAAGCACAACAGAATTCTTTCCGGTTTCCCTGCGGTCAGCATCATTTACAGTACCCGATGTCTTGTTAAGACGCATACGGGTAAGCACAAGATGAACGCCATTCGTGGCATACACGGCACTACTGCCGGATTCATAAGATTCAAGTGAGACATGTGAACGGTACTGGTCTTTCTCCTCATTTCCATCCACGAAGTACGTGGCGCGATATCCTGATACCTGCGCAAACATAACAGCCGGCATGACGGCTGAAACAATTATTAAAAAGGATCTCTTAAACATAATTATTGGTTTATTTCCGTAAAGGTAGTATTATTTTGTAATTTCGCATTCACTATTCTGCAATATCTTTTACTTAATGGGTAAAATAAGAAAACATATTTATACAACAGTCATTTTGGCAACACTAACAGCATGTAATATGCAAAACAACCCTTTACTTACAGAATCCACACTCCCTTTCGGTGCGCCTCAGTTTGACAAGATTGAGAACAGTCACTATCTGCCGGCCTTTGAACAAGCCATTAAAGAAGGCAAACAGGAGATTGATGCCATCGTAGCTAATCCCGATGCCCCCACGTTCAGCAACACTATTGAGGCGCTTGAATATGCCGGAGGCACACTGAGCCGCATAGCCGATATATTCTACAACATACTTGAGGCCGATTCAGATGATGAGCTTCAAGACATAGCAGAGAAAGTATCTCCCATGCTTACGGAATATGATATGTATGTGAGCCTCAATGAAAAACTGTTCCAGCGTGTCAAAGCCGTATATGAGCAGCGTGATTCACTGGATCTTGACCCAGACCAGCAGATGCTGCTCAAGAAACAGTACAAGGGATTTGAGCGCAATGGAGCCAACCTGAGCCCTGATGACAAGAAAACTTACAGTGAATATGAGGAACAGCTCTCATTGCTTACGCTGCAATATGGCCGTAATCTCCTGGCATCAACCAATGCCTTCACTATGGTCCTTACTGAAGAATCTGATTTGGCCGGCCTGCCCGGATACATACGTGACATGGCTGCGCAGGCTGCCAAGGAGAAGGATACTGAAGGCTGGCTGTTTGACCTCTCCTATCCCAGTTACAGCGGATTCATCAAGTTCAGTGACCGCCGTGACCTGCGTGAGAAGATGTATCGGGCCTATAACCGCCGTGCCTTCCAGGATGAGTTTGACAACACAGAGATAATACGTAAGATCGTTGACCTGCGCTATAAGGAGGCCGCCCTGCTGGGTTATAAGGATTTTGCCGATTATCAGACAGAGATGCGTATGGTTGGCAGCGGCAGTGCTGTCTGGAATTTCATTGACCGCCTTAAGGATCCCGCCCTGCCGGTAGCCAAGGATGATCTTGCCCAACTTAACAAGTACGCCAAGACAATAGGATTTGAGGCTGATGAACTTATGCCATGGGATTTCAGCTACTACAACGAGAAACAGCGCATAAGCCAATATAATCTTACAGATGAGGAACTTAAGCCATATTTCCGCCTTGAGGACTGCATAGATGCCATCTTCAGTCTAGCCAACCGTCTGTACGGCATAACCTTCAAGCCTGCCGATGTCCCCGTATATCATCCTGATGTTAAGGCATATGAGGTCCGTGATACCGATGGGTCTTTCCTGGCACTGTTCTATGCTGATTTCTTCCCGCGTGCCAGCAAGCGCAACGGCGCCTGGATGACCCAGTTCCGCGGCCTCAAGGTTGAGAACGGCATTGAGGAACGTCCCTTCATAAGCCTGGTGACCAACTTCACCAAACCTACGGCCGATACCCCCTCACTCATAACACATGATGAGTTCACCACCATGCTCCATGAGTTCGGGCACTCGCTTCACGGCATTCTGGCCAAGGGCCGATACCCCTCGCTCACCTGCACCAATGTTGACCATGACTTTGTGGAGCTGCCCTCACAGATTATGGAGAACTGGGCGTATGAGAAAGAGTATCTCACCACCTTTGCCAAGCACTATCAGACCGGTCAGCCCCTGCCTGATTCTCTCATAGCCAAGATAAAGGCCTCTAAGAACTATATGTCAGCCTATTATCACATGCGCCAGATACAGTTCGGTATCCTGGATATGTCATGGCACACCCTTACAGCTCTGCCTCAACAGTCTGTGCTTGATTTTGAGAAAACCGTCCTCAAGCCTACTGATGTCCTGCCTTCCGTACCCGAGTGCATCATATCAACCTCCATCTCACACCTTTTCAGCGGAGGTTACGCAGCCGGCTACTACTCATACAAATGGGCCGAAGTCCTTGCCGCCGATGGTTTCAGCCTGTTTGAGGAGAAAGGCATCTTTGATAAAGAGACAGCCGGCAAGTTCCGCCATCTCCTGGAATCAGGCGGCAGCGTTGATGCCGCCCAGTTGTATCGTGATTTCCGAGGCCATGATCCCGAGCCTGAAGCTTTACTCCGTCAACTTGAGATAATACATTGATAATCAAATATAATACATATATAGAATCAAAGTTAAGAAGGACTGTGTCAATGCTCATCGTATTGGCATTGTCCTTTACATGCAATGCCCTCGCCCAGAGTGATACCATAGAGATCATGCTCAATGAGGTAACTCTCTCCGCCCACCGTAATTACTCCGCAATATCCGGAAGCATTACAAGCGGACTCAGGATTGATGCCCGTATCATGGACAATTACCCCAAGCTGTTTGGTTATACAGACCCCTTGAGATACCTACAGTCATTGCCAGGCATCAGTACCAATTCAGAGAGCAATGGCGGTCTGCATGTGCAGGGATGTGAGAACTATCACAACCAGTTCCTGTTATCAGGAGTTCCGGTGTATGGCTCGTCACATTTTTCAGGGTTATTCTCCACCTTCAACCAGGATCATTTTCCCGACGTCACGTTCCGCAACGTTACAAAAAGCTCTTTCTTAGGCGGACAACTGAGTCTGGAACCTGTTGATACAATCCCTCACACACTGTCCGGAACAGCCACTTTAGGACTCATATCGGCCCAGTTCAATATAGTCACGCCATTGACTGGGAATACGGCACTGTCACTCTCCGCCAGGAGAACTTTCATCAACACCTTTTATGGTAACCTGCTGCAATTCAACGGTAACCCTCTACGTTACGGATTCACTGATGCCAACATGACGTTCCTTTACAAGCCTGACAGTTATAACACATTTGATATCAACATGTTCTACAGCCATGACCGTGGTGAGTGCAACTATGCAGATTACAAGATGGATCTGGGTGCAGACTGGGGAAATGCATCCGCAGCCGCCCGATGGAGGCATCAGAAAGGCAAATGGTCAACGTCAACATCGGTTTTCATGTCCGGATTCATGCTTGACGGACATATCTATCAGGAAACCGCCAAGGGATTGATGCCCGCCCATACCATCCATTATGGCATTAAATCAGACAACAGGCTGGCTCATGACATAAGACTTAATGCAGCCCTTTCATATTATGACATACAGCCTCAGGCCCCCTCTGTATCAACCAATAAAGCTGGCACCGCAGTTCAGGACAGTCAGCAGGCATTTGAAGCTGAGCTTTATTTGGATAAACGCTTTTCATTGGGCCACTCTTTCAGTTTCACCCCCAGCCTGCTCACATCGGCCTACAGTGAAGCCGCCGGATACCGGTATCTGAATCTTGATCCTGCCATCAATCTGCAGTACAATCTTTTCAGGTATGGTGTCATAACACTTGATGCCGGCATCAGGCATCAGTATCTGGCTCAGACAGGAATGACAGACTGTGGCCTTCCCATTGAGTTCTGGGTTGCCGCCGGCCGTTACTTCAAGCCTCAGGAATCATTGTTCACAACCCTCACCTATGAGAACTCATTCCTTGATGAGAAATACTCACTTACGGTACAGGCCTATGCGCACAGACTACATAACCAGGTTGAATACACCGGTTTTCTGGTTGACCTGCTCACACGTCCGTACCGTCTTGAAAATAACATACATATCTCTTCCGGTTATAACTACGGGGCAAGCGTGATGCTCGCCCGCCAGGCCGGCAAACTGACAGGCTGGATAAGCTACTCCTACGGACGTTCACTGCGTGAAGGTGACGGCATAAGTTACCCCAAGCTGTTCCCGTCATCCCATGAGCGGCAGCATGAGTTCAACGCTGTAATAAACTATGCTACAGGCAGGTATGAGTTCGGTGGATCATTTGTGGCGGCATCGGGCAATCCTTATACTCCACCCCGTAACCTGTACTTCATATCCAACAGAGTCATCATTCAATATGACGAGTTCAATTCAGGCCAGCTCAATCCGTATATCAGACTTGACCTCTCTGCCACATACCACCTCAAGTCACATGGCAGATACCGTCATTCAGTGAATCTCTCATTATATAACGCCACTGCCCACAGCAATGAGACCATGGGTTATATCAAGGTTGATGAGGATGAGATGTCATTCAAGTACCACATGGCATGTTTTATCATTCCTGTCATGCCATCCATCAGTTATAACTGCCATTTCTGAATATGATGAAAAGAATTATTGCCATATTAACCGTTCTTATTCTGATATGTTCCTGCATGACAGACCGGCTAAAGGAACATCCTGACCAACTTGTCGTAGAGGGTTGGATAGAGAACGGCGAGGCTCCTGTGGTCTTTGTCACGTCAACCGTGGCCGCTACGGAGAAATCCCAAAACGCCGCTGACCTTATCGGACATCTTGCCTTGACCGCTCAAGTGACAGTTACATATAATGACCACACATACAGACTATTCCCTTCCTTCACTAAGGATTATCTGCTCGGACTCTACTACACCACCAATGAACTTAAAGGAGTGGTAGGAGGAGAGTATAAGCTGGATGTATCATGGAAAGGCATGACAGCATCTGGAACCACCTCAATATTATCTCCAGGTTCCATTGATTCCATATCGGTAAAAGTTTCTGAAGATGATGATACGCTATACGTCATTAAGGCACATATCAAATCCGGTGAGAACCGCTATTACCGTTTTTTCACTAAGGTAGTTGGCCAGGACTCAAGCTATACTGAATCATTCCTGGGTCTTTATGACAGAGACCTTATTAATGAAGATGAAATGAAATTTGTCAATCGTGGCAACAGCAACCCGTTCCAGATGCAGCAACTGTACTACAGGTATAATGACAGCGTTTCATTCAAGTTAGCGGCCATTGACGCATCCGCATATGAATTCTGGCGTAAATTCAATGAGAATGCCGCCTTTGGTTCATTGGCCCTCATTCCCTACTCCGATAATGTGGTGGGTAATCTTAACGGGGCGCTAGGGTATTGGTTCGGGTACGGAGTAACAAAGTACGAATTGAAAATTGAAAATTGAAAATTATAAGAAAGGGTTCGGAAGTCTCCGAACCCTTTCTTAATGTCGCGGGAATTAACGCAGGTGCTTGTTAATTTTCAATTTTCAATTCTCAATTTTCAATTCGGATCAGAAGCCGCCAAAGCCGCCTCCCATGCCGCCGCCGAAGCCGCCGCCACCTCCGAAGCCGCCCATGCCGCCACCGAAGTCACCGCCGCCCATGCCGCCGCCGAAGCCGCCCATGCCACCGCCAAAGTTACCCATCTGCATCTCCTCTACCTTATAGTCCTTGGGGAGTTCAAACAGTGCGGGGTCAACATCGGTCTCTTCAAGCTTCTCAACAGTCTGGCCCATTGTGCCGTAATCAGTTACGGTCTCGCTCTTCATAGTGAGGTTCTTGTATATCCAGAGAGTCATCTGTGTTGAATAACCCTGGTTGCTCTGAGTGATGGAGTACATCTTGCACATTACGCCTGCAACTTCCTCCTCACCAAGCTCCTTGATCTTGTTCTTCTTGATGGTCTTGGCATCCAGATTTTCCCAGTCGAACATAGGAGTGGTCTGAGCGCCCATGCCGCCCATCATACCCATTCCCATACCCATGCCACGGCCGCCACCGCCGCCCTGACCGCCACGACGTCCGCCAAATGACGGCATCTTGGTTGCAGTCTTCTCTGCATCGTTGATGGTATAGTTATCCTCACCGATAGCAAGTGAACGTGAAGTTCCGGCCTCACCGCGCTCGGTAACGGTTACAGTCTTCTTACCGTAATCATCAAAATATATCTTGGTAACCATGGTGCTGGGATCAAAGTTCATCTGACGCTGACCCTGGCCGCCCTGGCCCTGAGGACGCTGGCCGCCGCCCATGCCCATACCGGCACCGCCGCCAAAACCACCCATAGCCATTCCTGCGCCACCGCCGAAACCGCCGGCACCGCCACCGAACTGACCCATGTTGTTGGCCATAGTTATAACACCTGATTTGATACCAAGAACAGGCTCTGAGGCCTCCTTCTTATCCTTCTTAGCCGCATTGACTGACAGGCTTACAGCCGCAAGCATCATAGCGGCCACCATAAACTTTCTCATTTGCTTAATTGTATTTAAGGTTTATTATTTGATTCTTTCTACTTATATAAGGTTTAATCCCCAAAGTTAAAACCCCAAATTTTCAATTTTCCGCTCCACCCGAAGGGACGCTTAAAAAAAGCGAAGCGCCTAATTTTCAATTTTCAATTTTCAATTTTCAATTCTCAATTATCGTATAATTTTCGCCTTAGCCGACCCCACCTTAAACTTAATGTCCATCTGTACAATAGTGCGCTCGCTGTCATCATTCACATAAATAGTCAGGATATCGCGCTCCTTCTTCTTGCCCTTCTCCTCATAAGGCTCCACAAGCCTGAACACCATGCAGTTATACTTCTTGCCCGATATCTTCAGGCTCTCCTTGCCCTGATATATCAGCACCTCGTCTATGATATCGCAGGCATCGGCCAGCCTGAAATTGAAACGCTTGCCTTTTGACAGGCTGCCGGCATCTATTGCACGTGCAAAACCCACCACGCTCACCATGTCATATACCTGAGTCTCACTTGTCTCCAAACAATCCTTCACACGGCCATTCTTGTATATCTTCTGCATCGCGGCTGTGCATTGGCCATCACTCTCAGTAGTAAAGTTCACTTTTTCCCTTACAATGTCATCACCCTCAAAGCAGTGCTTCTGGAAATATACCGGAGCAGAGTTTGCAGGGCTTACAATCGTCGTAAGGGTATCGTTCAGGCTGAATATCTTCTCCACGGCGCTTGTGGTACGTGCTATCAGGTCCATCTGTACCATCTTCTGGCCGTTATACTCTATGTTCTTGGTAACAAGGCTGGCCTCACCAGCCTTTATCGGACCCAGATACATGCCGTATCTAAGTGTCTCATCTCTCCAAATCTCATCGGCATACATAATCCCGCTTGCCAGGAGCATCATTGCCATAATTGAAATAAACCGTTTCATGATCATCGTTGTTAATGGTCTTCTGTAATTAAGATTCAAAAAACGAGGCAAAGTTAAAACAAAAAGGCCTATCTTTACAGAAACAGAACCCTTGATATGTTATTTGACAAGAAAGTATATTCTGAACGTCGCAGCGTTCTGAGAGAGAAAATAGGCAGTGGCCTGATAATCTTTATAGGTAATAACGACGCCCCGTGCAACTACCCTTCAAACGCCTACACCTTCCGTCAGGACAGCTCTTTCCTGTACTATTTTGGGCAGAACCGTGACGCTTTGGCTGGTGTAATCGATGCCGACAGCGGTCAGGAATGGCTTCTGGGTGATGATATTGACCTTGACGATATCATCTGGACCGGATTCGTACCCTCCGTAGCAGATATGGCGGCCGATTGCGGCATACAGAACAGCGCCCCCTACGGCAAACTCAAGGATCTGGTGGCCGATGCCCGTTGCCTGGGCCGTACGGTACATTTCCTGCCACCATACCGTCATGATCACATGATCCTGTTGTCCGATATGCTAGGCATCCACCCGCTCCAGACCCGCGATGCCGCATCGGTAGAACTAATCAAGGCCGTTGTAAGCATGCGCTCCATTAAATCCGATGGCGAGGTTGCAGAGATTGAGCGCGCTATGGCCATAGGCTACCAGATGCACTGCGCCGCCATGAAGGCCTGCCGTCCCGGTGTGACCGAGAAATCCATTGCAGGTATTATGGAGGGCATTGCCATGGGCCAAGGAGCCAAAGTATCGTTCAACAGCATAGTGACCATGCACGGAGAGATATTCCATGGTGGCCCCTCTATGAAGCCTCTTGAGCCCGGACGCCTCCTCCTGGTCGATGCCGGCGCTGAGACCGTCAACAACTACTGCAGTGACAACACCCGTACCATGCCAGTAAGCGGTAAGTTCACCTGCAAGCAGTTGGATATCTACTCCATCGTAGAAGCGTGCCATGACCTCGTCATCGAGAAAGCACACCCCGGCATGCGATGGCTAGACATGCACCTTGACGTCTGCCGCCTCATGACCGACCGCCTCAAAGACCTGGGTCTTATGCACGGCAATACTGATGACGCTGTCGCCGCCGGCGCACACGCCCTCTTCATGCAGCACGGCCTTGGCCACATGATGGGTATGGACGTACATGATATGGAAGCCCTGGGCCAGAACTACGTAGGTTTTGATGAAGAGGTCCAGCCCTCTAATCAGTTCGGCACCAACTGCCTCCGCTACGGCAAGCGCCTCAAACCCGGCTTCGTCCTAACCGACGAACCCGGCATCTACTTCATCCCCGCCCTGATAGACAAATGGCGCGCTGAACATATGCACACGGAATTCTTGAATTACGATGCAATAGAAAAGTACTTAGATTTCGGCGGAATCCGAATAGAGGACGATATCCTCATTACCGATAATGGTTGCAGAGTATTAGGTAAAAACATCATCCCCTACCATCCCGATGATGTCGAGGAATATATGGCTTAGTTTTTCCGGCAACAACCTTCGATAGGACAACCACAGCAAGACTTGCCTTTACGGTGGCTGCGATGAACGGCAAATAGCGCTGCTATCACAAGTAGCGCTATTATTATGATTACTATGATGGTTGCGGCGTTCATAATACGGCTTGAGCAATTAAATAACCAAACCAAGCCACAACCCAGGCAACAACGCACTGGAATATCACAACATAGATTGCCCACCTGTCACCAAGCTCGCGGCGAACGCTGCTGATTGCAGCAACGCAGGGCGTATAGAGCAGGCTGAATATGAGCATCGGGACAGCGGTGATAACGGTCAGAGACTCCGTTACACCCAGCACCTCCATCGTGGCAACCACGCTCTCCTTAGCCAGGAAACCGCTCACAAAAGAGGTAACAATGCGCCAATCGCCAAGGCCCAGCGGACGGAACAGTGGCTCCAGCACGCCAGCAACCCACGCCATCATACTACCCTCGCCGTTCTCCACCATATTGAAGCGGAAATCAAACGTCTGCAACAGCCAAATCACGATGGTCGCCACGAATATCACCGTGAACGCCCTCTGCACAAAGTCCTTCGTCTTATCCCACAGCAGATGGCTCACGTTTTTCAAGCCCGGCATACGGTAATTAGGCAGCTCCATCACGAACGGCGCAGCCACGTAATTCTTGCGGAACAGCTTGGTCACAAGCGCCACAATTACACCCACAAGTATCGACAGCAGGTACAGCCCGGCCAGAATCAGACCGCCCTTGCCCGGGAAAAACGCATTCGTAAAGAAGCCGTAAATAGGAATCTTGGCGCTGCAACTCATAAACGGAGTGAGCAAAATCGTCATCTTGCGGTCACGGGCCGATGGCAACGTCCTTGTAGCCATCACAGCGGGCACAGAGCAACCAAAGCCGATGAGCAGCGGCACGATAGAACGGCCCGATAAGCCCAACTTACGCAGCAGTTTATCGGTCACGAAAGCGATTCGGGCCATATATCCGCTGTCCTCGATCAGACTCAGGAAGAAGAACAGGATGATGATGATAGGCACAAAACTCAGCACGCTACCCACGCCGCCAAAAATGCCGTCCTCAACAAGTGAAATTATTGCAGGGCTCACATCAGCACGTTCCAAACCGGCAACGCAAACGCCGGCAAGCGCCTGGATTCCCTGATCCAGCCAATCCTGCAGCGGCGCGCCCAGAACATCAATTGACAGCCATATTACCAGGCACATCACAACCAGGAAAATTGGAATTGCTGTCCAACGTCCGGTCAGAACTCGGTCTATGCGGCGGCTTCTTATATATTCTTTGCTCTTCTGCGGCTTGACAACCGTCTGCGAGCAAAGACGCTCTATAAACGAGAAACGCATATCAGCAATGGCGGCCGCGCGGTCCATCCCACGCTCCTCCTCCATCTGCAGGATAATGTGTTCCATGGTCTCTTTCTCATTCTGCGTAAGTTGCAGCTGTTCAAGCACTTGAGCATCGCCCTCAGCAAGCTTGCCGGCTGCGAATCGGCCCGGAATGCCAGCCCTTTCGGTGTGGTCCTCAACCAGATGCATTATGCTGTGCAGGCAGCGGTGAACAGCACCCCCGTGATCATCCTTTGTGCAGAAATCGGTCCTAGCCGGAACCTCCTGATACTCAGCCACATGGATTGCGTGCTCCACCAGCTCCTTGATACCCTCGCCCTTTGCGGCCGATATCGGAACCACCGGAATACCCAGGATTCGCTCCATCTCATTCACGCGGACCGATCCGCCATTACCCGTCAGCTCATCCATCATATTGAGAGCCAGCACCATAGGCACACCCAGCTCCATCAGCTGAACCGTCAGATAAAGGTTGCGCTCAATGTTCGTAGCATCGACGATATTGATGATGCAGTTAGGCTTCTGCTCAATAATGAACTGACGAGAAACCGTCTCCTCCTGAGTATAAGGCGAAAGCGAATAAATGCCCGGCAGATCCGTCACAAGTGTATCCGGATGCCCTTTTATCTGACCATCCTTCCGGTCAACCGTCACACCCGGGAAATTACCCACATGCTGATTAGAACCCGTCAACTGATTAAACAGCGTAGTTTTGCCGCAGTTCTGCTGCCCTGCCAATGCAAACCTCAACACCGTGCCCTTAGGCAAAGCATTCTCATGAGTAGGATCATGATATTTACCAGCCTCACCCAATCCCGGATGAGAATTATGCTCGTGCAGAGATAGGTTGTAACCGAAATCAACTTGGTCTATTTCGGGCTGTTGGCTGTTGGTTGTTGGCTGTTGACTGCCATCCGGTGCGTCAACTGTAATTTGAGATGCTTCTTCAAGACGGAGAGAAAGAGTGTATCCGCGCACCAGAAGCTCCATCGGATCACCCATCGGAGCAAACTTCAAAAGCTTAACCTCCACGCCCGGCAGCAACCCCATATCCAGAAAATGCTGCCTCAGTGCCCCCTCACCTCCAACCGAGGTAATCACAGCACTCTCACCTATCTTAAGTTCCCTCAGAGTCATAATCAGCTAATTTTGCCCGCAAAATTACAACCAATCCCCTGCATTATCAATACTGAATAATAAGTATAAATTGAAAATTGAAAATTGAAAATTAACAAGCACCTGCGTTACAAATATCTGCGTAATAGCCCGCGACATTAAAAAGCCTCCGAAATCCATTTCGAAGGCTTTTTACAATTTTCAATTTTCAATTATCAATTTTCAATTTACCTAATGTCCTGCAAATTATACGGAGTCTCCTGATAAACATAATAATTAAGCCAATTCTGATAGAACAAATTAGCATGCGCCCGCCACCGGTCCAAAGGCCCCCGGGCAGGATCATCGCCCCGGTAATAGTGCTTTGGAATATCTATCGGCAAACCCTTATCCAGATCGCGACGGTACTCCTTGTCAAGAGTATCAGGAGAGTACTCAAAATGACCGGTAATGAAAATCTCGCGACCATTACGGGCCGATACCATAAACACCCCAGCCTCATCAGATTCAGAAAGCAGCTTCAGGTCAGGATGGCTCAGAATATCATCACGGCGCAGCTCAGAGTGACGGCTGTGAGGAGCATAGAACTCATCATCAAAGCCGCGGAAAATAGGCAGCGGCTCACGTGTGGTATTGTGCTTGAATATGCCGAACATCTTGTTCTTGAGCTGATACTTGGGCACACCGTAAAAATGATACAGCCCGGCAAGTGCAGCCCAACAAATATACAGGGTCGATGTCACATGAGTCCTGGCCCAATCCATTATCTCCGTCAGCTCATTCCAGTACTCCACATCCGTAAACTCCATATGCTCCACCGGAGCTCCGGTTATGATAAAGCCGTCAAATTTCTCATCACGTAGGCTCTCAAACGTCTGATAAAACACCCTCATATGCTCCACAGGGGTGTTTTTCGATGTATGACTGCGCAGTTTCATCAGCTTAAGCTCAATCTGCAAAGGCGTATTTGAGAGCAGACGTATCAGATCAGTCTCAGTAGTAATCTTTATGGGCATCAGGTTCAGGATGACAATGCGCAACGGACGAATATCCTGATGCGATGCCCTTGAGGTGTCCATCACAAAGATGTTCTCCCCCTTAAGAATCTCTATTGCAGGCAGTTTATCGGGCAGTTTGAGAGGCATTTCAGTACTATGTTTATTAAACCAAGCATTCACCACCTTAAGAAAAGGCAGTGAATACAGGGCAAAATTAGTTAAACTTAAAACAACTTGGACACTTTATCATATTTTGGCAAAAGCCTGATTAAGATCAGCAATAATGTCATCAACATGTTCAACACCGATTGAAAGACGTACAGTTGTAGGAGTGATATGCTGCTCGGCCAGCTCCTTTGAAGTCATCTGTGAGTGAGTGGTGGTGTAAGGATGTATCACAAGGCTCTTTACATCAGCCACATTGGCCAGAAGTGAGAAAATCTGCAGTGAGTCAATGAACTTCCAGGTATCCTCCTGCGTGCCGTTTATCTCAAAGGTAAATATTGATCCGCCGCCGTTGGGGAAATACTTCTGATACAGCTTGTGGTCCTTGTGCTCCGGCAGTGAAGGATGATTAACCTTAGCCACCTTAGGATGACCAGCCAGATACTTAACTACCTTAAGCGCATTCTCCACGTGACGCTCTATGCGCAGAGGCAGTGACTCAACACCCTGCAGCAGGATCCATGCATTGAACGGGCTGATGGCAGCACCGGTATCACGCAGTATGACGGCACGGATACGGGTTACGAATGCTGCAGCACCGGCCACATCGGCAAAAACTGCGCCGTGGTAAGAGGGATCGGGCTTGGCCAATGTAGGATACTTGTCAGGGTTAGCCTTCCAGTTGAAAGTACCACCGTCCACAATCACACCACCCAGTGATGAACCATGACCACCGATGAACTTGGTTGCAGAATGAACCACGATGTCAGCGCCATGCTCCAGCGGACGGATAAGAATAGGAGCAAATGTGTTATCCACGATAAATACGATGCCGTGCTTGTGAGCCACCTTGGCAACCTCCTCCAGATTGGTAACATCACTGTTAGGGTTACCGAAAGTCTCGGCATAGATAACCTTGGTGTTAGGCTGGATAGCCTTCTCCAGAGCCTCCAGGTCATTCACATCGACAATGGTATTAGTGATGCCCTGAGTAGAAAGCGTGTGTGTAATAAGGTTGAAAGAACCGCCGTACAGGTTGTTTGCGGCTACGATGTGGTCACCGGCCTGTGCAATGTTCTGCAGAGCGTAAGTTACAGCTGCTGCGCCCGATGCCACTGCCAGAGCGGCCACACCACCCTCCAGGGCAGCGATACGCTTCTCAAGCACATCCTGCGTGGAGTTGGTCAGACGGCCATAGATATTACCTGCATCGCGCAGACCAAAGCGGTCAGCTGCATGCTGTGAGTTACGGAACACATAAGATGTTGTCTGATAAATAGGCACTGCGCGTGCATCAGATGCGGGATCGGCCTGTTCCTGGCCTACATGAAGAGCTAAAGTCTCAAGATGGAATTTGTTGTTTGCCATAATAGTATATATTTTAAAATTATCAATTTTCAATTTTCAATTTTCAATTTTCTTTCGTTTGCGATGCAAAGTTACAGCGAGCAGAAAATTCCACCAAACACTTTGCGTTATTAAGGAAAAACTTCCTACCTTTGCACAAAATCACAGAAAATAAACCAACAAATTCTACAATAAACTATGGAAAAGGAGAATATTTCAACTCTAATCGAGCCAAAAGCCGGCGAACTGGACGCCACAGACATCAAAATCCTCACCTGCCTGCAGGATAATTCACGCCTCACCACCAAGGAACTGGCCGCAAAGGTACACCTCTCTACCACCCCGGTGTTTGAGCGTCAGAAACGTTTGGAGCGTGAAGGCTATATAAAGAAGTATATAGCAGTGCTTGACCCTGAGAAACTCAATCTGGGCTTTGTGGTGTTCTGCTGCGTCAAGCTGCGTGAAATGACTCGCGAGACTGCATACACCTTTGAGGAAGCCGCGCGTAATATGAAAGAGGTGGCTGAGTGCTACAACATCTCCGGTGAGTTTGACTACCTGCTCAAAGTATATTGTCCCGATATGCGCTCCTACAAGAATCGCAAAGATTTCGCGGAGTTGTCCTATGTCGCTGAGTGCTACCTCGGCAAACCGCTCTCAAAGACGGAGTCGGATACGATCTCATATTTTCTGGATGAGCTTGCTCTTCCGGTCGAGTTGATTGAGTATCTGATAGAATACAGCGTAGAGGGCGGACACAAGAGCTTCCATTATATGAAAGCGATCGCCAGGGCCTGGGCCGAGAAGGGTATTGCTTCTGTGGAAGAAGCCAGGGCCGACGCCGACGAGCACAGCGC
>CACYHN010000020.1 GCA_902774275.1 uncultured Bacteroidales bacterium | reverse complement strand
TATGGAAATGGGAGGAGTTGCCCGGTAAGATACGTCCCGAGTATGAGGAGTATGCTCGTGCCAACGCATCGATAGGTATAAACGGCACCGTACTTAATAACGTGAACGCCGATCCCTGCATGCTAACCCGTGAGTATTTAGAGAAGGTTAAGGTGCTGGCCGATATATTCCGTCCGTATAATCTCAAGGTATATCTGTCACTCAACTTTGCCGCTCCCAAGCATCTGGCCGGTCTTAAGACCAGCGATCCCCTGGACAAGGATGTAATCAAGTGGTGGAACGACAAGGTAGCTGAGATATACAGCATCATTCCCGATTTTGGAGGATTCCTGGTAAAGGCAAATTCTGAGGGGCAGTCAGGCCCGCAGGACTACGGCCGCACCCATGCTGATGGAGCTAATATGATTGCCGATGCCCTGAAACCATACGGAGGGATTGTGATGTGGAGAGCATTCGTATATGCCGCCGAATCGCCCGACCGTGCCAATCAGGCTGTGGAGGAGTTCATGCCTTTGGACGGACAGTTCCGTGACAACGTAATCATACAGATCAAGAACGGTCCTATTGATTTCCAGCCTCGTGAGCCGTTCAGCCCGCTGTTCGGTCAGTTGGAGAAAACAAACGTGATGGCCGAGATGCAGATAACCCAGGAGTATCTGGGACACAGCAACCACATGGTCTATCTGCACCCCATGTGGAAGGAGTGCCTGGACAGCGATACCTATCAGAAGGGTGAGGGCAGCACGGTTGCCGCCATCACTCTGGGCAAGGTTCATGGCAATACCAAGTACAGCGCCATTGCCGGTGTTACCAACATAGGTGACAGCATAAACTGGTGCGGACATCATATGGCTCAGGCCAACTGGTATGCTTTTGGCCGTATGGCCTGGAATCCGGAACTCAGTTCGGAGCAGATTGTTGATGAGTGGATAAAGCAGACCTTCACAGCCGATAAGAAGTTTGTGGAACCCGTGGCCAAGATGCTTCTGGAGTCGCGTGAGGCTTGTGTCAAGTATGAGATGCCTATGGGACTGCACCACTGTTTCTCGGGAGCAGGTCATTATGGTCCCGGACCTTGGGACCGCTCGTCACGTCCCGACTGGGAGCCTGCATACTATCATAAGGCTGCGGCCGACGGCATCGGATTTGACCGTACCACAACCGGCAGTAACAATGTGTCTCAGTATAATGAGCCTCTAAGGTCATTGTACAACAGCGTTGAGACCTGTCCGGATAATCTGATCCTTTGGTTCCATCATCTGCCTTGGGATTATAAGATGAAGAGCGGACGCACCCTTTGGAATGAACTCTGCTACACTTTCCAGAGTGGTATTGATGAGGCTCGCGGCTTTATCAAGACTTGGGAGAGCGTTGAGAAATATGTGGATCCGTACCGCTACGGCCAGATTCATGACAAACTGGTGCGTCAGGCCAAGGATGCCATCTGGTGGCGTGATGCCTTGATGTTATATTTCCAGACATTCTCAGGAATGCCTATTCCGGATGACTGTACAAAGCCTCAGTATACTTTGGATGAACTGCGCCGTTTCCGTCTGCGCATATCCAACTACGAGGCCCCCGCACTGGACAAACTTCCTGAGTACACTCTTAAGTAAAGCCTGCGAGTGTCAGCGAGCGAGTTTACGAGCGAGAACGCCCGGAGGGCGTCCCGTTTCCGTTAGGAAACTAAAAAAATGTGGGACTCTCTCGAGTCCCGCTTCGACACAAAAATAAAGCGCCTTTTGGGGCGCTTTATTTTTGAGCCGAAGGCGGGACTCGAACCCGCGACCTACGCATTACGAATGCGTTGCTCTACCAACTGAGCTATTTCGGCTTAAAACCGGCTGCGAAGGTAGTAAAAAATATTTGGCCGTATCGGCTTTTTGGGGTATTTTTGTAAATTAATATAGGCACATTGCCTATATGAGATTTAATTGACGGATTAATAATGAAATATGCTTTGGTAACCGGTGGTTCACGTGGCTTGGGACGTGCTGTATGCATCAAGTTGGCCAATCTTGGCTATCCGGTTCTTATTAACTATAAGTCAAATTCAGGCGCTGCTGAGGAGACAAAACGTCTTGTAGAGGAGGCTGGAGGCCGGGCGGAACTGCTCCCTTTTGATGTATCAGTACAGCAGGAGGTTGAGGCTGCCGTTGACAATTGGCAGGAACAGCATAAGGAGGATTATATAGCAGTACTTGTGAATAATGCCGGAATCCGACGTGACAACCTGATGGTTTTCATGCAGGATGATGACTGGAACAGCGTGCTGAACACTAATCTGAACAGCTTCTTTTATCTGACGCGCCGTCTGCTCAAGGACATGCTTTCCAAGCGTTGGGGCAGGATAGTCAATATGGCATCCTTGTCCGGCATCAAGGGCTTGCCTGGCCAGACCAATTATTCTGCGGCTAAGGCAGCTCTGATAGGTGCTACCAAGGCTTTGGCTCAGGAGGTGGCTGCACGCAAGGTTACGGTAAATGCCGTAGCTCCCGGATTCATTGCAACCGATATGACCAAGGAACTGCCTGAGGATGAGCTGAAGAAGATGATTCCTGTGGGGCGTTTCGGCCGTCCTGATGAGGTGGCTGCCGCTGTAGGTTTCCTTGTATCGGAAGATGCGTCTTATATCACCGGTGAGGTTATTTCTGTAAACGGAGGATTATATACCTGATTTGAATGGGAAGAGTTGTAATAACAGGCATGGGAATATGGAGTTGCCTCGGTCAGAGTCTTGATGAGGTTCGCAGCTCATTGTTTGAGGGTAAGTCCGGGATAGGTGTTGATCCTGTACGTAAGGAATACGGCTACAGGTCAGCCCTTACGGGAATAGTACCGACACCCGTGCTGAAAGGTGTGCTTGACCGCCGCCTGCGTGCCGGTATGAGTGAGGAGGCTGAGTTTGCCTACATGGCATCCCGTGATGCATTTGCCAGTGCCGGCATTGATGATGATTATCTGCTCAGCAATGAGGTGGGAGTGATATTTGGTAATGACTCATCGGCCAAACCGGTCATAGAGACCAATCGTATCATGGAGGAGTATAAGGATACGGCTATGCTTGGATCCGGTCTTATATTCCAGTCCATGAACTCAACCGTAAACATGAACATGAGTACCATATTCCATCTGCGCGGTGTCAACTTTACGCTGAGTGCAGCCTGTGCCAGCGGTTCACACGCCATAGGATTAGGTTTCATGATGATACAGCAGGGCTTGCAGGATATGGTTCTGTGCGGAGGAGCCCAGGAGACCAACTATCTCTCCATGGCTTCTTTTGATGCACTGTCAGCTTTCTCTGTCCGTATGGACGAGCCTCAGAAAGCGTCCCGCCCGTTTGACCGTGACCGTGACGGACTGGTACCCAGCGGTGGAGCTGCGGCTCTGGTGCTTGAGGATTATGACCATGCGGTAAAGCGCGGTGCCACTATACTGGCTGAGGTAGCAGGTTACGGATTCTCATCAAATGGCACCGGAGGCATATCGCAACCCAATTCGGATGCATCATTTCTGGCAATGAGCCGTGCTCTGAAACAGGCCGGTGTACAGCCCGATGACATAGACTATATAAACGCTCATGCCACATCCACTCCTCAGGGTGACATGTTTGAGGCCGTCGCTCTGGCCCGTCTGTTTGAGGGACGCAAGGCGTGGATAAGCTCAACCAAGTCAATGACCGGACATGAGTGCTGGATGGCTGGTGCAAGTGAGGCCGTTTACAGCACACTTATGCTCAATAACGGTTTTGTGGCACCCAACATCAATTTTGAGAATCCGGATGAATATTCTGCCAAGCTCAAGATTGCAGCTGAGACCAAACAGACTGAAGTAAGGACAATACTGTCAAACTCCTTTGGATTTGGAGGAACAAACAGTGCACTTGTAATAAAGAAGATATGAATCTGTCACCAGCCTTGAAGGAGGCTTACACAAAAGAGCACCTGAGCGCCCGTGACGCACAGCGTCTGGCTGAGTTCATTGCATGGGGTCCGATAGTATTCCAGACATCACGTCTGATGATAAAGTTCGGAATCCTGGACCTTTTGCGTGATAATGTGGACGGTCTCACACAGCAGGAGATTGCCGATAATACAAAGCTTTCACTTTATGCCGTTAAGGTGCTCACGGAAGGTTCACTCTCCATTGGAACAGTACTCCTGGATCCGGAAACGGACCGTTTCAGACTCTCCAAGACAGGCTGGTTCCTGCTTACCAATCCAATCACGCGTGTCAACATAGACTTTAACCATGACGTGAACTATGAGGGCTGGTTCAAACTGGAGGAGTCACTAAAGGAGGGTCGTCCCGCAGGTCTGGAGCATTTCGGCAGTTGGCCAACGGTATATGAAGGCCTGTCACAACTACCGGAGCAGGTTCAGAAAAGCTGGTTCGGTTTTGACCATTTCTACTCAGACCACTCATTTGATGAGGCCCTTAAAATAGTATTTGATGGCGGTAACACTGAATCCCTGATTGATGTGGGTGGTAATACCGGCCGATGGGCAATGCGTTGCGTAGATTACAATGACAAGGTAAAGGTTACCATCATGGACCTGCCGCAGCAGCTTGAGATGATGCGCCGGCAGACCGCTGGCAAGAAGGGTGCCGACCGTATAGAAGGGTTCGGAATAAACCTGCTGGACCGTACACAGAAGTTCCCATTGGGACGTCATTTTGACGCTATCTGGATGAGTCAGTTCCTGGACTGCTTTGCTGAGGATGAGATACTGAGCATACTTACGCGTGCATCGGAGGCAATGGACAAGGATACACGCCTTTACATAATGGAGACATTCTGGGACCGCCAGAAATTTGAGCCGGGCGCATTGTGCCTGACCATGACCAGCCTATACTTTACCGCCATTGCCAACGGTAACAGCAAGATGTACCATTCAGAGTGCATGGAGCATCTGGTTGAGCAGGCCGGCATGAAGGTGGAATGCATCCATGACAATCTGGGACAGGGTGGACACAGCATTATGGTATGTAAACTGAAATAATCAAACAAGTAATATATGGATAGAAAGGAGATTGAAGCCAAAGTCAGGAATTTCATGATTGAGGATCTTGAAATTGATGAGGAAAAGATCAAACCCGATGCACTTCTCAAGCAGGATCTGGGCATAGACAGCCTGGATTTCATTGACATAGTAGTGATTGTTGAGAAGACATTCGGGGTAAAGATCAAGAGTGAGGAGATGGCTGGAGTGAAGACCTTCAGCGCGTTCTGTGACTATTTGGAGAGCAAACTTGGCTAAGAAAGGGGGCAAACCTGCAGAGTGGAAGGGAAGGACTGACGGACTGCCTTGGATGATACGTTCACTGGTGGTCCTGATGAAGGTGATTGACAGGCGCATCATCTATTGTTTCATGGCAATTGTGGTGCCCTTTTACATGATCTTTCATCATGACAGTTATCTGGCAACCTACAGATTCTTCAGACAACGTTTCCATTATGGCAGAATAAAGTCATTCCTCAAGGTTTATGCCAACCACTTCAGGTTCGGTCAGGTCATTATAGACCGATATGCCGCCTATGCCGGTAAGAAGTTCCGTTTTGAGCTGGATGGCAACGAACGTTTCATGGAGCTGGTACACGGTGAGCGCGGATTTGTACAGCTGAGCTCACATGCCGGAAACTATGAGATGGTGGGATACGGTCTGACATCGACTACCAAGAAGATAAACGGCCTGTTCTACGGAGGCGAGAGCAAGGTGATGATGGATTTCAGACGTAGGATTCTTTCTTTACATAACGTATCGCTGATAGAGGTGGATGAGAGCATGTCACATATATTTGCCATGAATGCGGCAATAGATAGGGGCGAGATAGTGAGCATGACAGGTGACCGCCTGTTCGGTTCATCAAAGGCCATCAAGTGCATGTTCCTGGGCAAGGAAGCCAGTTTCCCCATGGGGCCGTTTGCTCTTGCAGTGCAGAAGGAGGTGCCTATGCTGGCAGTGTTTTCCATGCGTTACAAGGGCCGTTACAGGGTCTATGTGAGAGATATAGAACAGGATGAATCACTGCCTATAAGGGCCAGAATGACTGATATGGCTAAAAAGTTTGCTTCTGAACTGGAGAATGTGGTGAGGATGTATCCTACACAGTGGTTCAACTACTACGATTTCTGGAAGGATAATGAATGAGTTTGAAAAGATAGATGTACACACGCTTCTGCCGCAGCAGGAGCCGTTTGTGATGATAGACAGGCTTATTCACTATGATCCGGTCCGGACTGTAACAACGCTTCAGGTCAGGACTGACAATATATTTGCCGATGACGGACATCTGTCAGTGGCAGGGATAAATGAGAACATTGCCCAGACTTGTGCCGCCAGGATGGGATACATCAGTCATTCATCGGGTGGCAGAGTCAAGATAGGGGTGATTGGCGCCATAACAGGATTCAGCGTGACGCGTACTCCGCTGTTGGGTGAGGTGCTGACAACTACAATAGATGTGATTCAGGAGGTTTTTCAGGTGACGTTGGTGCACGCTACGGTAACGGTAGGGAACGAGGTCATTGCTGAGACAGACCTCAAAATCGCATTGCAGGATTGAGATTAGAAACTGATATGAAAGAACTTAAAGCAACCGTACCTCTTAAGATCCGCTTCAGTGAGGTGGATTCAATGAACATTGTATGGCATGGGTCATACGTCATGTATTTTGAAGATGCCCGTGAGGCATTCGGCAAGAAGTACGGGCTGGCCTATCTTGATATTTTCGGCAACGGATTTTTTGCTCCGTTAGTGGACCTGTCATTCAAGTACAAGAGTCCCATCACATATGATATGAAACCGGAGATAACCATCACCTACAAGCCTGTTGATGCAGCCAAGATAGTGTTTGATTATGAGATAACTAATCCGGATAACGGTGATGTGCTTGCCACAGGCCATTCTGTACAGGTGTTCATGGATCTGAACTACCAGTTGGTATGGGCCAATCCGGATTTCTATGAGGAGTGGAAGAAGAGATGGCTCGAGTGATAAGATGCATAGCTGATAACGTGGTGTCACCGTTGGGGCAGGATTCTCGTTCCAATTATGACAGTGTAAAGGCCGGAAAGACAGCTCTGGCACGTTATGAGTCTATGTGCAACATAAGTACGCCTTTTGTGCTATCACGTGTGGACCGCGGGATTATTGACGCCCTGTGCGTGAAACTGGGCATAAAAGGTAACTACACTTTCTTTGAGAAGTTCCTGCTCTGTTCATCCGTTCAGGCGGTAAGAGAGTCAGGCATTGATGCTTCATCAGAGAGGGTGCTGTTTATAGTTTCCACCACTAAGGGCAATACATCACTTTTGGGTCAGCCCCAGGAGGGTGTGCCCGATGAGCGTGTATTATTAGCCAAGGCGGCACGTGAGGTGTCACTTTTCTTTGGCAATCCTAACGCTCCTCTTGTGGTATGCAACGCCTGCATATCGGGCGTATGTGCCCAGATAGAGGCTATGCGTGCCCTGCGCAGCGGGCTTTATGATTACGCAGTAGTGATAGGGGCCGATGAGCAGTCGCCGTTCATCATATCGGGATTCCTTTCATTCAAGGCCATATCCGATGAGCCTTGCCGTCCGTTTGACAAGGACCGTAGGGGGCTGAACCTTGGCGAATGTGCCGCTACCGTGGTGTTGGAGGCATCGGATGAGATAAAAGGCGGTTGGGAACTTGTATGTGGTGCCATCAGGAATGACGCCAACCATATTTCAGGACCGTCACGTACAGGTGAGGGCAGTTATCTGGCTCTTATGGAGGTGCTTAAGGAGTGCCGCCGTGATGAACTGGCATTCGTGAACGTACACGGTACAGCCACAGCCTATAATGATGAGATGGAATCAATTGCGCTATACCGTGCCGGCCTTATTGACGTTCCTGTAACCGGACTCAAGGGTTATTACGGTCATACCATGGGGGCTGCTGGCATAATGGAGAGCATTCTCTCCATGTATGCGGTGCGTGACAATACGGTGCTCGCCACATGTGGTTACCATGAACAGGGTGTGACCTATCCGGTAAGCGTGAGCAGTGAGATAAGAGAGTGTAAGGGCAGTGAGTTCATCAAGCTGCTTTCAGGATTCGGCGGGAGCAATGCCGCACTGTTGTACAGATTCGTGGAGTAGATATGGAGAGGAGAGAACTTGATTTTGTTGTGCTGAATCAGGGATATGTCTCTGTGAACGGCCGTGAACTGGAGCATGAGGCTTCAGGGAACGCGCTGCTTACGGAACTGTACCGTAACCATATTGCCGATTGGCCAAAATTCTTCAAGATGGACACTCTGAGCAAAGCCGGTTTCGTGGCCTCGGAATTGCTGATTAAAGAGCTTGGTGAGCATCGGCTTGGAAGCGAAGAATTTGCACAAGGGCGTGCAATAGTGCTATTCGGCGCAACGGCGTCACTATGCGCTGACAGAAACTATCAGGAGACAATTCAGGACAAGGATAATTATTATCCCAGCCCGGCACTTTTCGTATATACCCTGCCTAACATCGTAACAGGTGAGATAGCTATCCGCAACCATTGGCGCGGAGAGACATCTTTCTACGTTACAGAGGCTCCTGATGCTGCTCAGATGGCCTTCCATCTGGCCTGCGCTTTTCAGGATCAGGTAACTGACAGCATTCTTGCAGGATGGGTGGACAGCTCACGAAACGATGATTTCCAGGCTTTCATGACGGTAGTGCGCAGAGAGGATGCTGCCGATACCGGCTGGATAGAGGGACAACTTAAACGGATGATTAACATTTTAAACAATAAGTGATATTATGGAAGAGATGATTCTTAAGCTGAAGCAGGAGATTATTGAGGTTCTTAATCTTGAAGACATCAAACCTGAGGAGATTGACAATGACGCTCCTCTGTTCGGTGAAGGTTTGGGCCTTGATTCAATTGATGCCCTTGAGCTTATAGTGCTCATGGAGAAGAACTATGGCATCAAGCTGCAGGATCCTGCCAAGGGTAAGGAGATATTCAAGTCCATCAATGTGATGGCTGATTACATTCAGAAAAACCGCACCAGATAAATGCAGGACAGATCAGTGCTGATAACCGGCTGCGGCATAGTAAGTGCCATAGGCCAGGATTGCGGACAGGTTCTTGATTCGCTCCTCAAGGTACGTACCGGAGTGGGGCCTCTCAAGTATCTCAAGACCGGGCATACGGAGTTTCCCGTAGGTGAGGTCAAGCTGTCCGATGAGGAGATGGAGCGTATGATGGGCATTGCTCCCGGTACTCCTACCACACGTACGGCACTGATGGGAATGATAGCCCTGCATGAGGCTCTTGGGCAGGCTGGATTAAGCCGTGATGAGCTTAAGGAGTGCGGTTTTGTGAACGGCACTACCGTAGGCGGCATGGACAAGAGTGAGCAGTACTACCTGGATTTCATTGAGAATGACACTCGTAACGCTTACATCGGCACCCATGACTGCGGTTCATGCTCCGAGATGATTGCTGACAGGTTCGGCCGTTTCAAGATGATAACCACCATATCCACGGCATGTTCATCGGCAGCAAACGCCATTGAGATGGCGGCTGATATGATACGTCTGGGTGAGGCCGATATCGTTGTAGCCGGAGGTTCGGAGTGTATAACCAAGTTTCACCTGAACGGTTTCAACTCACTGATGATTCTGGATCACAGCCAGTGCCGTCCGTTTGATGCGGAGCGTGCAGGACTGAATCTGGGTGAGGGTGCAGCATTTGTGGTGCTTGAGGAGGCCGGTCATGCCGCAGCAAGAAACGCCAAGGCCCTGGCGCGTCTCTCTGGTTACGGCAATGCCTGCGACGCTTTCCACCAGACCGCTTCATCACCTGACGGCGAGGGCGCATATCTGGCTATGACAAAGGCTCTTAAGGAGGCTGGTCTGAAGCCGTCTGACATAGATTACGTGAACGCTCATGGCACCGGTACTCCCAATAATGATGAGAGTGAGAGCCAGGCTATGATGCGTGTCTTTGGCAAGGATCTGCCGCCGGTGTCATCGACCAAGTCCATGACCGGTCACACCACAAGCGCATCGGGAGCGATTGAGACAGTTATCTGCATTCTGGCTTTGAGGAACGGTTTCATACCTGTAAACTATGCTTTCGGGCATCCTATGGAGAACGGCATCGTGCCGAATATGGACCTGCATAAGGGCTGCAAGTTGCGTCATGTGCTCTGCAACTCGTTCGGATTTGGCGGAAATGACTCGTCATTGGTAATTTCAGCGGCAGAATAAGTATGGAAAAGAGATCTGTAAATGTTCTGTCTGCCAAGCAGATATCAATCCAGGCTCCGTTGTCGGAGGAGTGGATGGATAATCCTCTGTCATATAATGAGGATTATGTTCGTGCCGTTGATCCTGATTTCAAGCAGTTCATATCTGCCGGCGATGCACGCCGTATGGGCAAGCTTCTCAAGCGTGCGCTGGCTACATCACTGTCTGCATTGCAGGAGGGTGGAATTGATAATCCCGATGCTATTATAACAGGTACGGGATTCGGCAGCATTGAGAATACGGAACTTTTCCTGGATGCGCTTGTGCGTGAGGGCGAGCAGCTGCTCAAACCTACGCAGTTCATGCAGTCCACACACAATACGGCATCATCACTGATTGGAATCCATACCCATTGTCATGGATACAACTCTACATATTCACAGAAGGGCTTCTCGTTTGACAGCGCCCTGTATGATGCCTGGATGCAGTTCCGTATAGGCAGGATACGGAGTGCTCTTGTGGGTAGCCACGATGAGATGTCGCCTGTGTTCTCCGGTTTTGTACGCAAGGCAGGTCACGTAAAGGAGGGCGAGATATGCAGTGAGGCTGCCGTATCGGTACTTCTGGCAGAAGGTGGTGACAACGCATACTGCACGCTGGAGGGTGTAAAGTTGTTTGATACTCCGTCTCAGGATACCATCAGTAAGGTCCTGGCTGATATGACCAATGGCGGCATAGATGCTGTTATGACCGGCAAGAGCGGTAACAGTGAAAACGATTCATGGTACAGATTCCTGGATGCCATGCTTCCGGGTGTTCCGCAGTTAAGATACAAGCCTCTGTTCGGGGTGAATTTCTCATCATCGGCCACGGGATTCTATGCGGCTGCAAGCTGCTTACGCAATGGTAAGGTTCCGGCGGTGCTCTCCGCATCGGGTAAACCGGTGGAGTGCAGCAAGGGTATCCTGGTGGTCAATGTGGTTGAGGGACGTCATTACTCATTCTCATTACTGAAACCGGTATGTGGAAGATAATACCATATTCATTGCTGCAGAGCATTCTGCTGGCAGCCGGTCAGCTTATGATGAAGCTGGCTCTTAACCACATGAGCCCGTATCAGGGGTTCTGGCGCTTTATAGGCCATGAACTTACCAATTGGTGGTGGCTGGGCTGTGGCATATCAATGGGCGGCGCTACGGTGCTGTGGTTCTACATAATGAAGAACTTCCCTCTCAGTGTGGCTTATCCGCTCAGTTGCCTGAGCTTTGTGTTCGGAATGCTGGGTGCCATGGCCTTTCTTGGTGAGCAGATTCCCGTTGGCCGCTGGATAGGCATCGGCCTTATATTGGCAGGTGCGGCATTAATAAGCAGATGATATGAAGAAGACAAATATTATAATCACAGTTTTGGTGCTGCTTCTTGCAGTGGGAGTGAGTGCCGTTACGCTACAGGGAACTCAGACTGTGGATGAGATGACTGAGAGCATAGTGAAGGCTTGTTCCGGGATAAACTCCTTAAAGTGTGACGTTGCCCAGACCAGGACTACGCCTTTCATTAAAGAACCTTCCAAATCATACGGGACGATGCTTTATATCAAGCCTTCCAGATTCTGCCTGGATTATAATGACCCTTACAAGTGGATTCTCAAGGTTGACGGAAAGAACATAGTTGCCGGATTTGATGAGGCCGAACTTGATGGAGATATTGGAAGGCTGTACAAGAGCATATCGGACATGATACTTGGTTGTATGTCGGGTGAGTTGCTCAAGGACAAGCGGACCTTCAAGGTGACTGTTACTGATACGGGCGACGAGTGGAAAGCCGTTCTCATACCGGTGCGCCGTGACATGAAGAAGATATTCGATCAGATTGAACTGGGATTTGATCCCCAGACACGGTTACTACGCCGGCTTGTGATGAATGATTCAGCAGGAGGCATAACGGAGATTCTGGTAAGCAATGTGAAACTCAACGGTGACTATGAGGCTGAATGGTGATTTCTTCAGGATAGAGTCCCGTATGGAGGGGTTGCCGCAGGGACAGTCAGGGTTCAACGTGATACTGAATCCTGACCATCTCATTTATAAGGCACACTTTCCCGGACAGCCTGTAACTCCCGGAGTATGTATCCTGCAGATGATTCAGGAGATACTTTCAGAGCAGGAGGGTATGTCTTTGTTCATCAGGAAGATAAAGAACGTCAAGTTTACGAATATGATATCGCCCTTGAGTGACGGAAGTATATCCGTGCTGTTCAGCTCTGTCAGTGAAGAGGAGGGTGGTGTCAGGGCACAAGGCGTTATTACCCGCAGAGAGAATACCGCTGATGTGTTCCTCAAGTTTTCAGTCTTTCTTGTAAGAGAAGCTTTCTGAGATGTCAAGATACTGCGTCATAATACCCACTTTCAATAACAGCGGCACTATAGCTGCTGTAGTGGAGCGTGCCCTTAAGGTATGCCCTGACGTGATTGTGGTAAATGACGGCTGTACGGACAACACGGAATCTGAGTTATGCGGATTTGACATAAAAGTGCTTACCCATGAACGTAACTCAGGCAAGGGAAAGGCCCTTAAGACAGGGCTGGAATATGCCTGCAGGAACGGTTATACCCATGCCATTACCATGGATGCTGACGGGCAGCATTTTCCTGAGGATATTCCCGCGCTTACCGGAATGTCTCATGAGCATCCGGATTGTATAATAGTGGGATGCCGTAATCTTACAAGTGAGAATATGCCTCGCCAGAATACGTTTGCCAACAGGTTCTCTAACTTCTGGTTCCGTTTGCAGACGGCTCAGAAGTTGGATGACACACAATCCGGATTCCGTATCTATCCGCTTGATGCGCTGTACGGAATGGGGCTGTTGACATCCCGATATGAGGCAGAACTGGAACTTCTGGTCTTTGCGGCATGGCATGGCGTACAGGTGGAGATGGTGCCGGTACGCGTCTGGTATGCCCCAGCCGGAGAGCGGGTGTCACATTTCCGCCCGTTCCGGGATTTTTTCAGGATCTCTGTCCTGAACACACTGCTCTGCTTTGGCGCGCTTTTTTACGGTGCGCCGGCGGCATTGGTCAGAAAGATAAAGCATAAGAGCCATGGTTGATTTCTTTCTGAGGATATATGACCGGCTCAAGTGCCGCAAGGGGTTGGCAGCCTTGATAGTGGCCGTCATTGTGGCTCTTTCAGTATTGTCACTGTGCCGCTTGCATTATGAGGAGGATATTGCGGGATTCCTGCCCATAGACCGTTCTGACAGCCGTCAGACTGAATTCATGGAGAAGATATCACAGCAGAACAGCATAGCGGTGATATTCCGCGCCGATGATGGTACACCGGACGATGATATAATAAGCGCCATGGAGCTGTTTGCCGATGTCTGGTTTGAGAAAGACACTCTGGAGCTTGTTCCGGACATGAGTGCTGAAGCTGACCAGTCAATGGCGCTTGAACTGATAGAGTTCGTTGAGGAGCATTATCCCAGTTTCCTTACTGAGGCCGATTACCGCCGCATGGATTCACTCCTGTCACAGGCAGGATACGTAAAACAGAGCCTTGAGGCCGATAAACGCTCCCTGCAGATGCTTACCGGCAGTTTTACGGCCAGTACGATACCTTATGACCCTTTGGGCCTGTTCGGTGATGTGTTGAAGGGATTGGCCGATATAGGCAGTGAGGGGGGATACCGTCTGGTTGACGGACATATCCTGCACCGCTCTGAGCCTGCTGGCCTGCTGCTGTTTGAATCACCCTTTGGTGAGAGTGAATCGGGGCGTAACGCACAGCTGGTGGAGATGATTGATGAGACAGCTGCCCAGGTGGAGGCGCAGACCGGTATCCGCGTATCGGCCGTAGGTGCTCCGGTGATAGCCGTAACCAATGCCGATAGAATAAAAAAAGACAGCATCCTGGCCGTATCACTGGCCATCATAGGTATCCTGGCCGTGTTGTGGTTCTCATTCAAGCGTCTGGATTACATACTCTGGATAGCCACCACGCTCGTGTTTGGTGCGCTGTTTGCGTTGGGTCTTATCGGCTGTATCAAAGATTCGGTATCGATAATAGTCATAGGAATAGGATCGGTGATAGTGGGAATAGCGGCCAACTATCCGCTGCATTTCCTTCATTCACTGCGTGATACGGCCGATAACCGTGAATCATTGGCCGAGATGGTAATGCCGCTGCTTGTGGGTAACATCACTACTGTAAGTGCATTTCTCTGTCTGCTTTTCCTCAAGGCGCAGGCCATGCATGACCTGGCCCTGTTCGGATCATTCATGCTGGCCGGTACCATAATCTTCTCATTGGTATTCCTTCCAGTATTTGCCAAATCCGGGGTGAAAGCCGCAAAAGATGAGGCCAGGGTTGAAGAGAAGCCCATTACCGGCAGCAGCCGTCTGTGCCGCATAATATCTCCGATAGTCATTCTCATTACCATAGCAATGCTGATATGGGGTGGCAGCAGCAAGTTTGATACAGACCTGAACCATATCAACTATATGACTGCCCAGCAGAAGGAGGATCTGCAGTTCATATCCGGCAGCGTGGGTGATGCAGGTGCAGAACGCCTGTCAGTCCTGTCGGGTATGCTTGCACCGGAATCTGAGAAGGAGGCCGTAGGACGCCGTTGGACTGAATTCTGGAAGGATCATGCATCGGTCCTGACAGAACTCCGTGAAGAGGCACGTGAGCAGGGGTTCAAGGAGGGCGCTTTTGATCCGTTCATGGAGTCAGTGAACTCAGAGCCTGAGATAGTATCGGCCCAGGATGTCACTCCTGTCAATATGAGCGAGGTTATGGCATCACTTGTAAAATCACTTTCCGATGATTTCAACATGGTGCTGTTCATGTGCGGATTCATTGTATTTGCATTCCTCTGGATATCATTCGGTAAGCTGGAACTGGCTCTCATCTCATTCCTGCCGCTGACTGTGGGCTGGATATGGATATTGGGCATAATGAATATGCTGGGCATCCAGTTCAATATAGTAAGCATAATACTGGCCACATTCATTTTCGGTCAGGGTGATGACTATACCATCTTTATCACTGAAGGCCTGATGCATGAGTACAAAACGGGTGTCAGGACTGTTGATGAGCGCCGCAAGAGTGTGATAATATCGGCGGTGATAATGTTCATAGGTATTGGAACCCTCATCTTTGCCAGACATCCGGCTATGCGTTCGCTGGCAGAGATTACCATGCTGGGAATGTTCGTGGTGGTGGTCATGGCTCATTTCCTGCCTGAGTGGCTCTTCCGTTGGATGACCATGAAGGACGGTAAGGTGCGTGCCATGCCTGTTACTTTAATGCGTATCCTGCGCAGCGCCTGGGCGTTCGGATTCCTGCTGATATCGGTTATTATTTGCACTCCCGTGGTGTTGGTGATATTCATAGGCCGTAAGCGTGAGTGGAAGGACAGATTCCTCCATAATCTGCTTTACAGGTATGCCAATCTGGTGATACGCAGGGTACCTGCCGTGAACTTTACTTTTGACAACAGCGTGGGGGAGACATTCAGTAAGCCGGCGGTGATAATAAGCAACCATCAGTCACATCTGGACCTTATGTGTCTGCTTATGCTTACCCCCAGGATGATAGTGGTAACCAATGACTGGGTGTGGCACAATCCTATCTATGGCGCGCTTATAAGACGTGCCGAGTTTGTTCCTGCAGCTGAGGGCATTGAGGAATATATGCCCCGTTTCCGTAGTCTTGCAGAACGTGGATATTCCATTCTCATATTCCCGGAGGGAACGCGCTCAGTGGATTGTTCCATACTGCGTTTCCATAAAGGAGCTTTCCATCTGGCCCAGGAACTGGGGCTCGATATATTGCCTGTATGTTTGCACGGGGTGGGCTATGCTCTGCCCAAAAAGGAGTTCATGCTCCGTCCTGGACATATCACCGTTACTATAGGCAAGCGTGTGGCTCCTGACGATATGAGCTGGGGGGCCGATGCCAGGGAGCGTACCAAGACATTCCATAAGTTCTATGAGAAATGGTATGCCGATATGTGCTATAAGCTTGAGACTGAATATGATGATATTCCTGATAACCTAAAAGTGATAAAGGAGAGCTGATTATGGAGGTGGTGATAATAGGTGCAGGAATGGGCGGCTTGTTCTGTGGAGCTCTCTTGGCTAAACGGGGTATCAGGGTTACCGTGCTTGAGAAAAACAGCAGCATAGGTGGCGGACTGCAGACATTTGTACGTGGCGGTGAGACCTATGAGACCGGAATGCATGTGGCAGGAGGTTTCAATGAAGGAGGAATACTGAACAGCATTTGCCGCTATCTGGGGATAATGGACAGATTACGCATTCGCCGTTCAGACCTGATGCTGAGCGTCAGATATGCCGATAGCGGGCGCACATATAATCTGCCTGCAGGCAGAGATGCTTTTGTGGATTATCTGTCAGGCTTGTTCCCGCATGAGAAAGAGAACATAAGGCAATATGTAGATGCCGTATTCCGTATATCGCATGAGGAAAAGCTGTTCTATTTAGAGAGTCTGGGCAGTAATGATAATCACTCGCCAGAGTTCTTTATGCCTGCCGATGCTTTCATATCCAAGTATGTGAAAGATACGGAACTCCGTGCTCTCCTGGCATCCGTAAATCCGTTATACTCCGGTATCCCGGGACATTCACCTGCATATATTCACATAATGATCTCCGCTCTTTTCATGGAGAACCCCTGTTGGTTTGACGGCGGTTCCGGACAGTTGGCCGAGGCCCTGAAGAGTGTGATAGAAGATACCGGAGGCCGTGTGCTGACGCGATGTGAGGTGGCATCTGTCCGTGTATCAGACATGAATGTAGAGTGTGTGGCAGACAAGGCAGGTAATGAATATCGTGGTGACTGGTATATCAGTGACATCCATCCGTCTTCGCTTATTCCGATGATTGACGGCAAGGCCTTCACCACAGGTTATTGCAACCGTATAGAGAGCATTCCTGATACGGCATCGGCATTCAAGGTATTCATCAAACTCAAGCCTGGTGCGGTACGTTTTCCCGGTCATCCTGTGTCTGTCATTGACAGTATGGATAATACATGGAAGATGGCCCAATATGAAACAGCGGAGTGGCCTCATGGGGCAAACTGCTTCTTTGCCGAGGGCCGCGACGGATGGGCTTCACATATGACGGTATATTGTCTTATGGACTTTGAAGAGGTGAAGGAGTGGGAGAGTACCCGTTCCGGACGCCGTGGTGAGTCATATGAGGTATGGAAGAAGGAACGTACAGAGAGGGTCATGGCTCTTGTGGAGAAATGTTTCCCGGGAATAAGGGAGGCGGCAGATGATATATTCGCCTCATCACCGCTTACATTCAGGGATTGGTTCGGTACCCGCAGAGCCGGTGCATACGGCCTTTTCAAGGATTGCGGCAACATGGCGGCATCAATTATTCCTATCAAGACAAAGGTCAAAAACCTGTTGCTTACAGGACAAAATGTAAATATGCATGGAATTGGTGGAGTGCCGATGACTGCAATTGAAACCATTCAGACTATATTTGCAGATGATTCCGTATTGAACGGAATAAAGGAAGTAATAGCAAGGAAATAATAGCAAACAAGTAATATAGAGGACGATATGAACACTTTCAAGCTTAAGCTCATATACCCCAAGTGGCAGAAACTGAGAGGCCAGACAACTTTTAACCTGCCGCCTCACGGGCCTGTGGCGTTTGCCGCCACGTTACCGGAATGGGTGGATGTGTCATTTACCGATGAGAACGTTGAGCCTATAGATTTTGATGAAGAGTGTGACGGCGTGGCACTCTCAATGATGCTTAGCACTCAGGTTAAACGCGGATGGGAGATTGCTGATGAGTATCACAAACGCGGCAAACTGGTTGCAGCCGGAGGTATCTCAACCATGCTTCATGCCGAGGAGATGGTCAATCATGTGGACAGCGTATTTCTGGGAGAGTCAGAAGGCCGTTCCGAGCAGGTAATGCTGGATTGGGTAAACGGCAAGCTCAAGAAGATATACAACTATATGGGTAATATGCCTCCCATTGAGTCTGTAGGTCCGTGCCGTCGTGACCTCTATAAGCGTGAGCTTTATAACCACAAGGGTGTTCAGATGGTGGATCTGTTCCACGCCAGCCGCGGGTGCAGGTTCAGCTGCTATCCCTGCGCCGTATCATATCTGGGTGGTCGCAAGTTCCGTCCGCGTCCCATAGACAAGGTGGTTGAGGATATGGCTGCCATTGAGAACAACCGTCTGTTTATTGTAGATAACTCTCTGGCACAGAATAAGGAGTGGGAGAAAGAGCTCTTTACAGCCATTGCCCCGCTCAAGAAGAAATGGATAAGCCATACCATTGAGGATGACCCTGAGGTGCTTGATCTGGCAGCCAAGGCAGGCGCATGGTATGTCTATCAGGCCGTTTATGATACATCGGACTACATCAAGGAGCGCGTAAAGCGTTATCATGACTACGGAATAGGCGTGGAGGGTACAATACTTCTTGGACTGGACAACCAGACCGAGGATGACATAAAGCGTCTGATTGATTTCTTAGGTGAGATTGACCTTGACCTTGCCGAGTTTACGGTAATGACTCCGTTCCCGCATACCAAGGGGTATGATGACCTGCTGCGTCAGGGCCGTATCTTTGACTTTGACTGGAACCATTACAATGCCGGTCAGGTGGTGTTCCAGCCCAAGCACATGAGCCCGGAGCGCTTGCAGGAACTCTATGACTACGCATGGAAGAGTTTCTATGCCGATGAGAGCCAGGAGCAGAAAATGTTCCGTCTGTTCTGCAACGTGGCCCTGCGTGAGATGGAGGAGGGAACATACCGCCCGCGTGACCGCCGCCTGGCCAACAAGTCATTCGGAAAGGATGTGGTTAGAAACATTAAAACAGTAAATTCATGAAAGTATCACCAGACTATTATGACGAGATATTTGCCTTTAAAGGTGAATGGGATATGCCTTCATCCTGCGGGCTCAAGATACGTACGGTTGAGGGCAAGACATTCGTCATTGTGACGGAACTGTATCAGGATAATCCGGGTACATCGGTAACATATGCCGGACAGAAGCTGGCGGACCAGATTTGTGAGGCTAAAGGCTTGAACCTGAGTGAAATAGTTTATGTAGAATGTAATCCCAATACAAACTCCAAACTGTCATTTTATGACGAGGAGTACTTTGTGGTGGATTTCAATGCCGATCCACAGCACAAGTACCGTCAGATGGAGCGGGAGGAGATTTTGAAACTCTTGGGTAAGTGATGCTGGCAAGCCTGCTATTCTCTTTTTTGGCAGTCATAATCCCGAGCAGCAGGACAATTACTCCTTGGGCCGGACTGGAAAAGCATGCCGATGAGGTTAAGGTTACGCCTTATCTGGCAGATGACAGCCGTAATGCACCGACGGTTATTGTATGTCCCGGCGGCAGTTACCATTGGCTGGATGTAAAGGGTGAAGGTATAGAGGTGGCTGAATGGCTTCGTGACAATGGTGTCAACGCAGTGCTGCTTCAGTACCGTACCGCCGGGCTGGGTTCCTTCATCTGGCATTACCGTTTTCTGTTCCGTGGCCGCAGACATCCGGATATGATATGTGATATCCAGCGTACTATCCGCTATGTACGTGAGAACGCCGACAGTCTGGATATAGATCCGCAGCGTGTGGGTGTGATGGGGTTTTCGGCCGGAGGACATCTGGCGTTGTCATCGGCCTGTTACAGCGGTACGGATTATACCAACCTTCCGGAAGGTCCTTCTGCAGTATCTCTAAGACCAGATTTTGTGTGTGCCATTTATCCGGTGGTCACCATGAATGGGGAGTATGCCCATAGGCGTTCCCGTAGGGGACTGCTGGGAGAGTGGGGCGTTTACAGCAGCAGTAAAAGGGATATGATGTCTATCGAGGATAACATCCCTGAAGACTGTCCGCCTGTGTTTTTTATAAATTGTAAGGACGATCCTGTTGTAGATTGGCATAATTCAGTAATTTTGGACAAAGCTCTGACCGATGCAGGTGTAAACCATAAGTATATACTTTATGAAACCGGCAAGCACGGGTTCGGAGTGAGTGATATTTACGGTTCCCCTGAGTGCCGTAAATGGAGAGATGAGTTTTTGATTTGGCTTAGAGGATTATATGAATGATATAGAGTTTTCATCACCTGCAGAGATAAAGGCCTTTCAGGAGGACCTGTTGCATAAGCATCTGCTTTATCTCAAGAAGCATTCGCCGTATTACAGGCGTCTGTTTGACAGTTATGGGATAAACACAGACAAGATAGTACAGCTGGAGGACCTTACGCGTATCCCGTTCACAGAAAAGAAAGACCTGCAGCTTTATAATGATGATTTCTGCTGTGTGCCCAAGAAAAAGATTGTTGACTACATAACAACATCCGGTACTCTTGGCGACCCTGTCCTGTTCGGTTGCACGGAGAAGGACCTCCAGCGTCTGGCATATAATGAGAAGAAATCATTTGAGTGCGCAGGACTGACTGATGAGAGCGTCGTACAGCTTATGACCACGCTTGACAAACGTTTCATGGCGGGCATGGCCTATTTCCTTGGACTCAGGGAGATGGGCGCAGGTGTAATCCGTGTGGGCAACGGCATCCCTGAACTGCAGTGGGATACCATCCGCCGTTTCCATCCCGATGCCATCATGTGCGTTCCTTCATTCATACTGAAACTGATAGATTACGCTGAAACGCACGATATAGATTACCGTTCAAGCAGCATACGCCGTATCATAGGCATAGGCGAGGGCTTGCGTGACCAGAACTTTGAGCTCAACCTGCTTGGCCGCCAGATTCATGAAAAGTGGCCCGAGGTAAAGCTCTTTGCTACATATTCATCGACAGAGATGGGTGCCACATTCAGTGAGTGTGAGTACGGCATGGGCGGTCATGTGCATCCGGAGCTTATAATCGTTGAGATTATAGGTGAGGACGGTATGCCTGTGGCCGATGGTCAGCCTGGTGAGGTGGTGGTTACCACACTTGGCGTTGAGGGTATGCCTTTGCTGCGTTTCCGTACAGGTGACATTGCCTGCAAGCATGTGGAGCAGTGCAGATGCGGCAGGTGGTCATACAGGCTGTCACCGCTGTTGGGCCGCAAGAACAATATGATCAAGCTTAAGGGTACCACACTCTATCCGCCTGCCATCAACGATGTGCTTGACAACACTGATTATGTTGAGAACTATGTGGTGATTGTGCGCAACAGTGCTGCAGGAACTGATGACGTACTTGTAAAGATAGGACTCAAGCATAACCCGGGATTTGATGTGGTCAAGGAACTCAAGGACAGTTTCCGCTCACGTATACGTGTGGCTCCCGAGATCGAGATCTGTGCTGTGGATGAGATACATGCAATAAACTATCCGCCAACCGGCCGTAAACCGGTCAAATTCATAGACCAAAGAAAATGACAGATTACCACAATTTTGATGATATCCGTCCGTACCGTGACGAGGAGATACCCGCTGCGATGCAACGCATTGCATCTAACAGTTCATTCCCGCTGGTGGCGCAGTTCGTGTTCCCTGAACTGACTGTTGAAGAGGCTGCAGAAAAGATACGCAGTTTCAAGACCATATATGACTTCCAGTACGGAGCCATGATTCCTTTGAACAAGCAGGTCATTGAGGGCACCATATCGGAATTTACACTGGGAGGCATCGAGAAACTGGATACGTCAAAACGCTATCTGTACATAAGTAACCATAGGGATATAGTACTGGATTCATGTATCCTAATGTATGCGCTGTTTAGGGACGGCGGTCATGATACGGGTGAGATAACTTTCGGCTCCAACCTTATGCAGGGCGAACTGGTGGTTGACATAGGCAAGAGCAACAAGATGTTCCGTGTGGACAGGGGCCGAAATCCGCGTGATCTCTACACCACATCGGTCCATCTTTCAGAATATATCCGATACACTATTACGGAGAAGAACCAGTCAGTATGGATTGCACAGCGTAACGGCCGTACCAAGGACGGCATAGACCGTACAGACCAGGGTGTGATAAAGATGTTCGGCATGAGCGGCCCCAAGGACCGTGTGGATGCGCTTGATGAGCTTAACATCGTTCCCGTATCGGTCTCATACGAGTGGGAGTCATGTGACATTCTCAAGGCGCTTGAACTGTATGAATCCCGTAACGGTGAGCCATACATCAAGAAGCCGGGTGAGGACCTTAACAGCATCCTGACAGGAATAATTCAGGACAAGGGTAGAGTGCATTTTCAGATTTGCGATCCCATCAGGCGTGAAGAGCTGGAGGCATTGCGTGATGTACCTAACGTACAGTTCCACCGTGAAGTGGCTCAGCTGATAGACCGCCGTATCTGCGGTGACTACCGCCTGTTCCCGAATGCATACATTGCACATGATTTGCGCTACGGTAACACCCACTACTCTGATCGTTACACCCAAGAGCAGTATGACGCCTTTGTGGCTCGTATGGCGGAGCTTAACAAATACAGTGATGATCCTACTTTGGGAGATATTTTCCTGGGTATATATTCCAATCCTATAGAAAGTAAAATCGAGCATTAATACTAACCTGATTATGAAGAAGTATCTTATAATGGCTGTGGCCGCATTGTCTCTGCTTATGGCAGGTTGCAAGGAGCAGAAAGCTCCCATCAAAGTGTGCATATTCCCGGGTGATTATCCGGATCCCACCATCCTGCGTGACGGTAATGATTACTATATGACCCATTCAAACTTTACCTATTATCCCGGATTGCTTATATGGCACTCAACAGACCTTCTGCATTGGGAGCCTATAGCACGTGCGGTACAGGGTCATGACTATTCAATCTACGCACCTGACCTGTGTAAGGTAAACGGCAAATACTATATCTATTATCCCACCAGCAGCGGTGAGAACTTTGTAGTCACTGCCGATAAGATGGAAGGCCCATGGAGTGAACCCGTCAAACTGCGTGTAAGCGGAATCGATCCCGGTCATGCCATTGATGCTGACGGCAAGCGTTACCTCTATACAAATGACGGTCACGTGGCTCCGCTGTCTGATGACGGTCTCTCAATAACCGGTCCAAACAGGAAGGTTTATGACCCCTGGCAGTATCCTGAGGAGTGGGAGACTGAGGGTATGTGGCTGGAGTCACCCAAGATACTCAAGCGCGGTGACTGGTATTATCTGGTTAGCGCAGAGGGTGGCACAGCCGGTCCTGTAACCAGCCATATGTGTGTGGTGGCCCGCAGCAAATCTGTAACCGGTCCTTGGGAGAATAGTCCTCATAATCCTCTTGTACATACCTATTCGGCAGATGAGGCTTGGTGGTCAAAAGGTCACGGCACCCTGATTGATGACCCGGAAGGCAACTGGTACATAGTTTATCATGCATATCGCAACGGATTCCACACCCTAGGCCGCAGTACAATAATTGAGAGCGTAAACTGGACTAAGGACGGCTGGCCCGTACTGGCTAACAAGAACGGAGCAGAGTGGGAGAACGGCGGTCTGCAGGACTACGACTACTTGCGTCACTATGAGAACCCCATCATGTGGGCCAAGTGGGAACCCGGCTTTGACAACGGCACCCTTATGACTACCACAGCCGTTGATGCCAAGTATGAGATTACCGCCAAGTTCAACATAAAGGAGGGAGGCCGTGCCGGACTCTACCTGTTCTATAATGAGGATGCGTTCATCGGTATTCAGGGAACGGAATCAGAGGCTACATTCAAGAATCATCAGAACAAGGGCGTTGTAACAATAGGTACCCAACATGATGCAAGCAGTACCTTATACATCAGGATTCTTAATGACAACAACAAAGTCACAGTATCACAGAGTCTGGACGGCCAGACTTGGATTGACATAAACAAAGACGTTGATGTATCAACCTACCACCACAACGTCTACAAAGGCTTCTTTGCCCTGCGTCCCGCCTACTTCCTTGATGGTTCCGCTACCCTGGAATCCTTCACCTACAAACCGTTGTAACGTTAATCCATTGGATAGACTACGCCCCACTGTTTGCGTAGTCTGTCCATTATCTTCATTATTTCAAGAGTTTCCTGATGTGGCATGTAGGGTGACTCAAGCCAGCCGTTCTGGAGTGCTTCTTTGCAGGCAAGGACCTGATATTCATATCCGGTAATCTGATTGGCAGGTTTGTCAAAGTGAGCTACAGGTTTGTAGTCATTATATACGGTAATGCTCTGCGGGCAATTGATGTTGTCTACAAGCAGGTATCCTTCAGTGCCGCAAATCTGGCCGATACGGCCGCACAGGCAGAGTGCGCTGGACTGGATATTAGCAATACGGCCGTCAGTGTATGACCAACTGATGGAGTTGTGCATATCCATTCCGGTAGTACCCTTGATGCAGTTCGATGTCTCGTTTATTACATCGGCTCCAAAGTACATTCGGCAAAAATTGATGCTGTATACTCCAAGGTCAAGCAGCGCTCCTCCGCACAGGTCGGGCCTAAGTATGCGCTCCTTGAACTCCATCATATAGCAGAGGCTGGCATTGAGCAGACGGGGAGTGCCGATGGCTCCGCTGTCAAGCAGCTCTTTTACCTTTAGTGACAGCGGCATGTATCGGGTCCAGATGGCTTCGGTTATGAATACGCCTTTCTTGTGAGCCAGGTTGAGAAGGGCATCGGCCTCACGGGCATTGGCGGTAAACGCTTTCTCACATAGTACCGGCTTGCCTGCGTTTATGGCCAGGCTGGCATGCTCAAAATGGTGGGAGTGGGGCGTAGCGATGTACACCAGATCCACATCAGGGTCCTCTACAAGCTCGCGGTAAGATCCGTATGATTTCTCAAACCCCCATTGGCTGGCAAACTTAGCCGCCCTGTCAGCATCACGCGCCGCAATGGCATACTTCATAGAACTGTCCAGGCCCGTAAGCGTCTCGGCCATCTTATCGGCTATCCAGCCTGCTCCTATAATTCCGATCTTCATATTTATATAAGGTTAGCAATGATTATTTCTGCTCAGCGAATATACAAATACTTGGGTTATAACAAAAATTAATTGTGCATCTGTTGAAAACTTATACGCTGAATTAGTGAGGATTGAGGAAAAAGCAGTAACTTTGCGGCATGTTGAGAAAAAGAGGAAATATAAGTTGCTCACCAAAGCATAAGCAGGCCGGTGGGGATAATGTTTCCAAGAGAAATATTTTTTAGAAGGAGGAATTGTTTTTTACAGTTTCTCCTTTTTTTTCAAATTGAAAATTGAAAATTGAACTTTTGGAACAGCGATAGGAGAGACTAAGCTCGCTTAGGCTATCCCGAATCGTGACAAAAGTCAACAAAGTTAAAATTGAAACTTTAACAATATACAAATGACAGTATCACTGATTTTGGCCGACGGCACCTGCTTTAAGGGTGAGTCATTCGGATACGAGCATCCGGTGAGCGGAGAGCTTGTGTTCAACACCGCTATGGCCGGTTATCCGGAATTGCTGACTGAGCCCGCATCACGCGGCCAGCTCATTGTTATGACCTATCCGGTCATTGGTAACTATGGAATTCAGCCCATGACGGCTGATGAGTTCGGACTGCCCACAAATGCAGAGAGTGAGCATGCACAGGCTCGTGCCCTGATTGTTAGCGACAAGAGTGATTTCTACAGCCACTGGAACGCCAAGGAGTCACTTGACGAGTGGATGAAGCGTGAGAAGGTGGTTGGTATTGAGGGCGTTGATACCCGTGAGATCACCAAGCACATACGTAATCACGGCAGCATGACCGCCAAGATACTGTTTGACGGCAAGGCCAAACCTGAAGAGTATGCATACACAAACTTGCTCCCCGAGGTGTCATGTGAGAAGCCTATTACATATAATGAAGGTGCATCAAAGACTGTAGTCCTGGTTGACTGCGGTGTTAAGGCCGGAGTAGTACGCTGTCTCATCAACGAGGACCTGACAGTGGTTCGCGTGCCTTGGAACTATGACTACACCAAGATGAAGTTTGACGGTCTGGTAATATCAGACGGTCCGGGTAACCCCAGCTATTGCAGTGAGGTGGTTACACGCCTGCAGAAGTTCATGGTCAAGACCGATAAGCCAATCCTGGGCATCGGTATAGGTTGCCTGCTGTTGGGACTTGCCGGCGGTATGGATACATACAAGCTCAAGTTCGGTCACCACACTCAGAACCAGCCGGTGATACTGGTTGGAACTGACCGCTGCTACATTACCACCCAGAACCACAACTACGCTATTCGTGAGGATTCTGTAGTAGGTCAGTGGAAGGTATATCTCAAGAACCTGAACGACGGTTCCGTAGAGGGAATCTACAATACCCGCAAGCCGTGGGTGGGCGTGATGTTCCACTCAGAGAGCGATCAGGTTACTACCGATGCGAGATTCATTTATGATGATTTTGTTTCAAAACTCTAACACCCTAAGGATATGGCATTGAAGAAATACAAGAAAGTGCTGCTGCTTGGTTCAGGCGCACTCAAGATAGGTGAGGCTGGTGAGTTCGATTACTCCGGTTCACAGGCTCTTAAGGCCTTGAAGGAGGAGAATTGCGAGACTATTCTGATCAACCCCAATATTGCCACAGTTCAGACAAGTGAGGGTGTGGCTGACAGAGTTTATTTCTATCCTGTAACCCCGTTCTTTGTTGAGAAGGTGATTGCCAAGGAGCGTCCCGATGCAATCCTGCTGGCATTCGGCGGTCAGACCGCTTTGAACTGCGGTGTGGCTCTGGAGCAGAACGGCGTTCTTGATAAGTATAAAGTAAAGGTTCTTGGTACTCAGGTTAAGGCCATCATGGACACTGAGGACCGCGATCTCTTTATCAAGCGTCTGGATGAGATTGGCGTACAGACCATCAAGAGTCACGCCGTTGAGTCTATGGAGGATGCCCGTGCCGCTGCTCGTGAGTTGGGTTATCCGGTAATCATCCGTTCAGCTTATGCTCTGGGCGGTCTGGGTTCAGGTTTCTGCGACAATGAGGAGGAACTGAACCGTCTGGCTGAGAAGTCATTCTCATTCTCACCGCAGATCCTGGTTGAGAAGAGCCTCAAGGGCTGGAAGGAGATTGAGTTTGAGTGCGTGAACGATAAGAGCGGCAACTCAATCATAGTCTGCTCAATGGAGAACTTTGACCCGCTGGGCATACATACCGGTGAGAGTATCGTAGTTGCTCCTACACAGACTCTGACCAATCATGAGGTTCACAAGCTTGAGGAGCTGACCATCCGCATAGCACGCCACATAGGTATAGTAGGTGAGTGCAACATTCAGTTCGCATTCGATCCCCAGAGTGAGGAGTACCGCGTAATTGAGGTTAACGCCCGTCTGAGCCGCTCATCGGCCCTGGCATCAAAGGCAACAGGTTATCCTCTGGCATTCGTGGCCTGCAAGCTGGGTCTGGGATACAACCTGTATGAGCTTAAGAACTCCATCACAAAGACCACTACCGATTTCTTTGAGCCCTCAGTTGACTACGTAGTCTGCAAGATTCCTCGTTGGGATCTGAGCAAGTTCCACGGCGTTGACCGCGAGATAGGTTCATCAATGAAATCTGTAGGTGAGGTTATGTCTATCGGCCGTAGCTTTGAGGAGGTTATCCAGAAGGGTATCCGTATGATCGGCCAGGGCATGCACGGATTCGTTGAGAACAAGAGCATAAAGTTTGCCGACCTGGACAAGGCGCTCAAGGAGCCTACCGATAAGCGTCTGTTCGCTATCAGCCAGGCATTTGCCGAAGGTTACTCGATTGACCGCATTTATGAGCTGACCAAGATTGACAAGTGGTTCCTGAACCGCCTTAAGGGCATTGTTGACATGTCTAAGCAGTTGCATAAGGTTAAGGGCATCGATGCTCTTAGCGAGGATATGCTGCGTAAGGCCAAGAAGATGGGATTCAGTGACTTCCAGATTTCACGTGCCATAGGTGAGGAGAAGAAGCAGGGCGCACAGGCCGGTCTGCTCTCTGTACGTAACAAGCGTAAGAGCCTGGGCATTGTTCCTTATGTAAAGCAGATCGATACACTGGGCGGTGAGTATCAGGCACAGGCCAACTACCTGTACATGACATATAACGGCTGTGCACATGACATACCTTTCTTTGATGACAAGAAGTCAATCATCGTAATCGGTTCAGGTGCATACCGCATTGGTTCATCTGTTGAGTTTGACTGGTGCGGCGTTCAGGCTCTGAATACAGTACGTAAGGAGGGTTACCGCAACATCGTGATAAACTGCAACCCTGAGACAGTTAGTACTGACTACGATGTTACAGACCGTCTGTTCTTTGATGAGCTCACATTTGAGCGCGTTATGGATATCATTGAGCTGGAGGATCCTTACGGCGTGATTGTATCAACCGGCGGACAGATTCCTAACAACCTGGCTATGAAACTTGACGCCATGAACGTGCCTATCCTGGGTACAAGCGCCAAGGATATTGATAACGCCGAGGACCGTGAGAAGTTCTCTGCTATGCTTGACCGCATCGGCGTTGACCAGCCTGAGTGGAGTGAGCTTACCTCCATGAAGGAGATCGGCAAGTTCATTGAGAAGGTTGGATTCCCTGTACTGGTTCGTCCTTCATACGTCCTCTCAGGTGCTGCAATGAACGTCTGCAGCAACCAGGAGGAGCTGGAGAGATTCCTTCAGCTGGCTGCCGAGGTATCAAAGGAGCATCCGGTTGTGGTAAGCCGCTTTATTGAGAACGCCAAGGAGGTTGAGATGGATGCCGTTGCCAAGGACGGCGAGATAATTGCCTACGCCATCAGTGAGCATATTGAGTTTGCAGGCGTACACTCAGGTGACGCTACCATCCAGTTCCCGCCGCAGAAACTGTATGTAGAGACTGTTAAGCGTATCAAACGCATCAGCCGTCAGATTGCCAAGGAGCTGCATATAAGCGGTCCGTTCAACATCCAGTATCTGGCCCGTGAGAACGATATCAAGGTAATTGAGTGTAACCTGCGTGCTTCACGTTCATTCCCGTTCGTAAGCAAGGT
>CACYHN010000019.1 GCA_902774275.1 uncultured Bacteroidales bacterium | reverse complement strand
ATTTTTATTTTTGCTTAACCTCCTTTTTGCTTACTTGCTAAGAGAGGCGTGCATGGAGGCGGCTGCCTTTCGGCCGTCACCCATGGCCAGGATTACGGTTGCGCCGCCGCGTACAATATCACCACCTGCAAAAATGGTAGGTATTGATGACTGCATGCTCTCGTTTACGGCGATGGTGTTCTTGCGGCCCAGCTCCAAGCCCTCGATTGACTTGGGAACTATGGGGTTGGGGGATACGCCAACTGCTACTATTACCATATCTACATCGATTGTGATGGTCTCGCCGGTGGGAACCGGGCTGCGGCGTCCGCTTGCATCGGGCTCACCAAGCTCCATCTTCTCAAGTACAGCCTGCTTAACGCGACCGTTCTCATCGCCGATGTAGCGGATGGGGTTGTGCAGAGTCATGAACTCGACACCCTCTTCCTTGGCGTGCTTAACCTCCTCCAGACGGGCAGGCATCTCCTCCTCACTGCGGCGGTAAACGATCATGGCGCGCTCAGCACCAAGACGCAGGGCGGTGCGGACAGAGTCCATAGCGGTGTTACCGCCACCTACAATCATCATCTTCTTACCAAAGGTTACGGGGGTATCGGACTCCTTGCTTGCGGCATCCATCAGGTTGACGCGGGTCAGGTACTCGTTTGATGACATTATAT
This sequence comes from uncultured Bacteroidales bacterium, assembly GCA_902774275.1. GTDB lineage: Bacteria > Bacteroidota > Bacteroidia > Bacteroidales > Bacteroidaceae > Colenecus. The sequence goes on along the minus strand of CACYHN010000019.1, from coordinate 29,200 downwards.
TGATAAGGTTCTCACCCTCAATGTTCATGAAGTTGGGCAGACCGGCACCTGAGCCTACGAATATACCCTTGTAACCCTCAGCCTCAAGCTCGCTTACCTTAACTGTCTTACCGATGATGCAGTCCTTAACGAACTTGACACCCATCTTCTGCAGGTTCTCAATCTCTACGTCAACAATCTTGTTGGGCAGACGGAACTCGGGGATACCGTACTTGAGCACACCGCCAATCTCGTGCAGGGCCTCGAATACGGTTACGTCATAACCGAACTTGGCCATATCGCCTGCGAATGACAGGCCTGAAGGACCTGAGCCGATGACGGCTATCTTCTTGCCGTTAGGTGCTGCAACCTCGGGTACTGAGATATTACCGCTCTCACGCTCGTAATCGGCAGCGAAACGCTCCAGATAACCTATGGCAACAGGCTTCTTACCCATCTTGAGGTGTATGCACTTGCTCTCGCACTGCTTCTCCTGCGGGCAAACACGACCGCAGACGGCGGGCAGGGCGCTGGTGTGCTTGAGCACCTTGGCAGCAGCCAGATAGTTGCCGCGCTCTATGTTCTTGATGAATGAAGGAATCTCAATGTTTACGGGGCAACCCTCCATGCAAGAGGGGTTGGCGCAGTCAAGGCAACGCTTGGCCTCCAGAAGAGCCTGCTCCTCAGTAAGACCCTGGTTAACCTCCTCCTTGCGGCTGTGACGGCGGTAGTCAGGTGCCAGCTCGTTCATGACGCAGCGCTCAATGGCGGTGCGGTCCTTGGGTTTCATGGTGGCGCGCAGGTCAACTCTCCACTGTGCGTTGCGGTCGGTCAGGACCTCGATGGGCTCAACCTCCTGCTTAGCCTTGCCTCCGCAGCAGCATTCAGCCTTTTCTGCGGCAGGTGCTGCGGCTGCAACACTCTCCTCAAGTTTCTTCATCTCCTCGCGCTCGGTCTCCTTGAAGGCACCCATACGCTTCATCATGCCGTCCCAGTCAACCTCGTGGCCGTCAAATTCTGGACCGTCCACGCATACGAACCTGGTCTTGCCGCCTACGCTTACACGGCAGGCACCGCACATACCGGTACCGTCAACCATGATGGTATTGAGTGATACATCGGTAGAGATGTTATATTTCTGTGTGAGCAGGCAGCAGAACTTCATCATGATGGCAGGGCCGATGGCGAAGCACTTGTCAACCTTCTCGCGGTTGATTACCTCTTCCATACCAACAGTTACAACGCCCTTGTTGCCGTATGATCCGTCATCGGTCATGATGATGGTCTCATCGGCATACTTGCGGACCTCATCCTCCAGTATGATAAGCTCCTTGGTGCGGCCTGCAAGAACTGCAATGACCTTGTTGCCGGCCTCTTTCAAAGCCTTGATGATGGGGAGCATGGGAGCTGTACCTACACCGCCGCCGGCGCAGAGCACTGTTCCAAACTTCTCAATATGGGTGGCCTGGCCCAGAGGACCTACCACATCCGTGATCATATCGCCAGCCTCCAGCTTGCAGAGACGGTTGGTGGAAAGACCTATGCGCTGGACTACCAGTGTGATGGTGCCGCGCTTTACGTCGGAATCTGCTATTGTAAGCGGAATTCGCTCACCTTTCTCACCGATGCGGATGATTACGAAGTGACCGGCCCTGCGTGATTTCGCAATTAGAGGGGCCTCTACCTCAAACTTGAAAACGTTCTCTGAAAACTGTTGTTTGGATACAATCCTGTTCATATTGTTGTTATTTTGTCGTCTGACTGAAATTTTGTGGCGCAAATTTACCTAATTTATGCTTTTTGTGTTTATATTTGTGTAATCTAATTTTGAACAGGGACTATTATTTTGCATTTATTTGCAGAATCAGCGTATAATAAACAAGATTATATACAAAACAAATGAGTTATCTGCGTTTTGAAAAGACATTAATGACCAATCTGGAAGAGACACTTCCAAGGGAGATTCTGCGTACCAACCGTTCAGGCGCATATCACTGCACTACCATAGTTGACTGTAATACACGCAAGTACCACGGTCTGCTGGTGGTTCCGCTTCCTGAACTTGATAATGAGAATCACGTACTTATCTCCTCTCTTGATGAAACGGTCATTCAGCATGGAGCAGCATTTAATCTGGGATTGCACCAGTACTGGGGATACAATTTCAGCCCCAGGGGACACAAGTATATAAGGGAATTCAACTGTGACAAGGTTCCTACCACCATATATCGTGTGGGCGGTGTGCTGCTCAAGAAAGAAAAGCTGTTTGAGCATAATGAGAACCGCATACTTATACGATATACACTGCTCGATGCACACTCTGAGACAACACTGCGTTTCCAGCCATTCCTGGCATTCCGCAGCGTGCGTCAGTTTACTCATGAGAACAGTAATGCCAGCCGTGAGTATCGCCAGGTGGAGAACGGCATAGCTACCTCAATGTATCCGGGTTATCCGGAACTGTTCATGCAGTTCAGTAAGGAGAATGAGTTTGTGTTCCGCCCTGACTGGTACCGCAAGTTCGAGTACTCCAAGGAGCTGGAGCGCGGATATGACTTCAATGAGGATCTTTATGTGCCCGGCTATTTTGAGATGCCTATCGCTAAAGGTGAGAGCATAGTGTTCTCGGCGGGTTTATCGGAAGTAAAGACTAAAGGTCTCAAGCGTACCTTTACCGTTGAGGCCAATGAGCGTACCCCGCGTGACAATTTCTACCACTGCCTGAAGAATGCTGCGCACCAGTTCCACAACAAGGCTGGCGGGCATCACTATATACTGGCCGGTTACCCGTGGTTCAAGTGCCGCGCCCGTGACCTGTTTGTGTCATTGCCCGGACTTACCCTCTCCATACGTGAGACAAGTGAGTTTGAGAGCGTGATGAATACTGCCCAGGAGGCTATACACGCATTTATCAAGGGTGTGCCCAGTACGCTCCAGATTTATGAGATGGAGCATCCTGACGTATTCCTGTGGGCGGTCTGGTGTATCCAGCAATATGCCAAGAAGGTGTCAAGGGAACAGGCATGGCACAGATACGGTAAGCTGCTTACGGATATGATGGATTTTCTGCGTCATAACCGCCATTACAATTTCTTTGTGCACAGTAACGGGCTGGTACACATAAACGGTAAGGAGAAGGCTGAGACCTGGATGAACTCTACGGCCAATGGCGTCCCGGTGATACCGCGTACCGGTTATGTGGTTGAGATAAACGCTCTATGGTATAACGCCCTGATGTTTGTGGCAGACCTGACCCGTGAGTTCGGTAAGGCTGATTACTCAAAGCGTCTGGAAAGCCTTGCTGCCCAGGTAGGCAAGTCATTTGTAAAGACATTCCTTAACCAGTACGGTTATCTGTATGACTTTGTTGACAAGGACGCCCCGGACTGGAGCGTGCGTCCCAACCAGATATTCGCGGTGGCACTTGATTATTCACCGCTGGATCAGAAACAGCAGAAAGCCGTGGTGGACATAGTGACCAAGGAGCTGCTTACCCCCAAGGGCCTTCGTTCACTCAGCCCCAAGAGCATGGGCTACAATCCCAACTATGTGGGCCCGCAGCGTGAGCGTGACTATGCCTACCATCAGGGTACGGCATGGCCTTGGCTGGCCGGGTTCTACTTTGAGGCATACCTCAAGGTGTTCAAGCATAGCGGTCTGTCATTCGTTGAGCGCCAGATGATTGGATATGAGGATGAGATGACATCACACTGCATAGGTTCACTGCCTGAACTGTTTGACGGAAACCCGCCGTTCAAGGGCAGGGGAGCGGTATCATTCGCCATGAATGTGGCCGAGATACTGCGCGCTATTAAAATGATTAATGAATTTGAATAAAAGATAACTATGAGGGTTTTGATGTTCGGCTGGGAGTTCCCGCCCCATATCCTGGGAGGATTGGGAACGGCCAGTTTCGGATTGACAAGAGGACTGGCAAATCAGGGGAATGTGGATATCACGTTCTGCCTGCCCAAACCATGGGGCGATGAGGATCAGAGCTTCATGAAGATTGTGGGCATGAACACCGTGCCTGTGGTATGGCGTAATCCTGATAACAGCGTTCTGAGGTCAAGGTATCCGTGGATGGACTCAGAGGACTATTACCGTTTCCGTGACCACATTTATGCTGATTTTAATAATCTGTACACCAATGATTTGGGTTGTATAGAGTTCTCTGGCCGATATCCGGATAATCTGCATGAGGAGATAAACAACTACTCAATCGTGGCAGGTGTTGTGGCACGCACGGAGCAGTTTGACATAATCCACTCACATGACTGGCTTACCTATCCCGCAGGCATACACGCCAAGCAGGTGAGCGGCAAGCCGTTGGTGATACACGTGCACGCTACTGATTTTGACCGTAGCCGTGGTAATGTGAATCCCACCGTTTATGCCATAGAGAAAAACGGTATGGATTATGCTGACCACATAATGTGTGTGAGTGAACTTACCCGCCAGACGGTCATCAACAAGTACCATCAGGATCCGCGTAAGGTATCAACCATGCATAATGCCGTGGAGCCTCTGCCGCAGGAGATCCAGGATATAGTTCCGCAAAAGAAACCGCATGAGAAGGTGGTTACCTTCCTGGGGCGTATCACCATGCAGAAAGGCCCCGAGTATTTTGTGGAGGCCGCAGCGCTGGTGCTTAAGCGTACCCATGATATCAGGTTCTGCATGGCCGGCAGCGGTGATATGATGAACGCCATGATCCTTATGGCGGCTGACCGCGGCATCGCAGACCGGTTCCATTTCCCGGGATTCATGAAAGGCAAGCAGGTGTATGAATGCCTTAAGGCCAGTGATGTCTATATCATGCCTTCTGTATCGGAACCGTTCGGTATCTCGCCGCTTGAGGCTATGCAGTGTGAGGTTCCCACCATCATATCCAAGCAGTCCGGATGCGCTGAGATTCTGGACAAATGCATCAAGGTGGATTATTGGGACATACATGCCATGGCCGATGCCATATACTCCATCTGTAACTACCCGGCACTCTATGAGTACCTAAAGGTGGAGGGCAAGAAAGAGGTTGATGCCATCACCTGGGATAAGGTGGGAGAGCGTATTCTGGCACGCTATAAAAAGCTGCTGGGAATGAAATAATTTGGAAATAAAAAAGAATCAGGATATGAAAACAATCTGTCTGTATTTTGAGATTCATCAGATAATCCATCTCAAGAGATACCGTTTCTTTGACATAGGCACAGACCATTATTATTTTGATGACTATGCAAATGACACGAGTATTAACAACATAGCTGAGAATTCATATGTTCCCGCTCTCAATACGCTTATCAAGATGGCCCGTGAGAGTGAGGGCGCATTCAAACTGGCTCTGTCTCTGTCAGGCGTAGGCCTGGAGCAGCTGGAACGCTATGCTCCGCAGGTGATAGACCTGCTGCAGGAACTGAACGGCACCGGATGCGTGGAGTTCATTGCGGAGCCGTATTCACACGGCCTGGCATCATTGGCCCCCAACGGCGAGCAGTCATTCCGTGATGAGGTAAAGCGCCAGGTTGACAAGATCAACCAACTGTTTGGCCAAAAACCCAAGGTGTTCCGTAACTCCAGCCTCATCTATGATGATGAGATAGGCGGTATTGTGGCCGATATGGGATTCAAGGGCATACTTACAGAGGGTGCCAAGCATATCCTTGGTTGGAAAAGTCCGCATTATCTGTATCACTGCGCTCAGAACCCCAATCTCAAGGTGTTTACACGTGACTACAAGCTGTCAGATGACATAAGCCTGCGTTTCTCAAATCCCTCATGGGAGGCTTATCCGCTTATGGCCGATAAGTATATGGACTGGATTGCAGAGAGCCCTGAGGAGGACGGTGTGTTCAACATCTTTATGGAACTCTGCGCACTTGGTATTTATCAGCCGCTCAGTTCAAACATACTTGAATTCATTGGAAATCTGCCTGCAGCTGCCAAGGAACGTGGCATTGGATTCCAGACTCCATCGGAGGTAATCAAGACACACAAGTCTGTTTCAGAGATAGAGGTGCCGTACCCCATGTCATGGACTGATGAGGAGCGTGACATAAGTTGCTGGCTTGGTAACGTGATGCAGCGTGAGGCATTCAACAAACTCTACTCGATAGGAGAGCGTGTAATCCTGAGTAAGGACAAGCATCTGCTGCAGGACTGGGATTATCTGCAGGCCAGCAATAACTTCCGCTTTATGACCACCAAGAACAATGCCGTATCGATGGATCGCGGAATATATGAATCACCGTACGATGCTTTCACTAACTACATGAACATCTTGGGTGATTTCCTGCAGAGAGTGAACTGGGCCCTGCCTCTTGATATAGATACAGAGGAGCTCAATGCTTTCCAGACCACTATCAGTAACCAGGACAAGAAAATCCAGGCACTTGAGAAACAGGTGGCCAGGCTTAAGTCTGCCGCTGGAGAGAAACCTAAAAAGTAAACAGTGCATCCTATAGTCATCATCCTCACCAATCCTGGTTGAGGGTGTATGGCGTACCGGCGGCGGTCATTCCGGCGGCGGAGATGTTGAAGTGGGTGGTGCTTGAGTTGTTGTAAAACTCTACCTGTGCCTTACCATCCTTGTCAGTTATTACGTTGGGGTTCCAGTAGAGGGTGCGGCGGTTGTCAACCTCACCAACAACGGGACCGTTGGGATACTCCGGTGAGTAGAAACTGAAAGGACGGGAGTAACCGTCAACGGTTGTGAAACGTCGGCTACGGTCAAACTGTTCCTTTCTGGGGCTGCTCTCATCTATGTTTTTGAGCAGGACATCTACCATATATACCAACTTGTCTTCTCCAAGCATCATGATATCTTCAAAACCTCTTCCTTTTTTCATACGGAGCGGAGCAAGTTCCATGGCTTTGGACAGGAACATGGGGCGGTTATAAACCATTATGCTCTTGATATCGCGTGTATCAATTCTTGAACCGATTACGGATGGATCTTCCCGTAGGAGGGAATCCTCTATCATTCTGGAATCCTCATCCAAGTCCATGTAAAGCGTCTCAGTGTGAGCATATATGAAAGTGTATAGACCGTTTATAAGAAGTTTGTAATCAAATTGTATGGGTGGCCTGCGGGCAAAAATCGTTTCTGCTTTAAATTCGAACCCTATTCGTACATCGTATCCCAGATCCTTGATGTATCCATATAGATCTGTTGAGAAGTCACCTTTGTCATACACCTTCTCTACATCTTTCAATACGTCATAAGCCTGGAAGGTGTAATAGTCAACGTATTTTCTATCCTCATTGATGTCAACATCGGGGAGTATAATGCCTTTATCAACATTAATCAGCTCAAATTCATCATTTGATTGAGCGGTGTTGTCCTGTTTTGCGGTTGAGCGGATAGTTTTGGTTATATACATGGTTTCTCCCGGCAGGTAAGGTCTTACCATCGGGGTCTTGGCACGGTCAAACATAATGGTTATGGCCTCCTTACGCATCTTGCGGTCACGCGGTGAAGCCTTGATTGATAATCGGGCCTTATCATAGAAAAGTACGCCTATGTCAAATCCAAAATAACCGTTATCTCCTGTTATGTATCTATAGGATTCTGTGAGCGTCTTGTCCTCTGGCACGAGTGATGCGTTCACTTCTATGCGTGACAGAGGCTGGCGTCCGGTGCTCTTGAGTACCCATCCATTAAGTGTCAGGCCATTGTCCTCAAGGCGGAAAGACTCCTCAAAGCTTTTAACTCCGGACATAGTCTGCCAGTCATAGCGCTCCCATCCTTGCACCATACAGAGCAGGTCCAGGTCACTGAGACGGTTTTGATTTGTTGTATTGAAATAGTATTCAGGCCTCTCAATGAAACCCCTAAGGTCTGATGAAAGCAGGAGGTTGGTCCTGAGGTCATCTTCAAATATGCTCACCGGGCTACGGGTATCCCTTACGGAGAGGCAGAATCGGTCACGGAAGGGGCTTCCCTTGCCGTCTGTGAGATTGAAGTTAAGGGTAATCTTCTCAAACGGTGCATAAGAGGTTTTTCCCGATGTAACATTGATGGACGGAATAACCGCATCTGTTCTTTCATGATAGAATGAGCGTGAAGCCAGTATATCACCTGCTTTGTTGAATAAGGTAAAACGAACTACACCTTCAGGGGCAGACTTTAGGTCAAAGGTCTGTACGGTAACGTTGCCGCCTATGGTGACCTTTGCAAAATCAACCAGTTCACCGCGGCAGGTAAGGGTCATACCCAGTTCCTGACTGATGAAATCACTGGATGAATATATGGTGAAACTGGCCTTGTCATGTTGTGATACAGCCTGTACAGTACATCCTGACTGCTCTGCATCCGGCAGGCTGTAGGAGTGATTGTGGCCATCGACGGTTATCTTTACACTGTTACGCTTGGATTGCGGAGTAAAGACAAAATAGCCCATGCCGTCATGTTGCGTACTGAAAGAGATGTCATCAAGTGAACCGGTAGCGTCTATGCCCATACCGTTATCGCCTGTCACCTTGAATGCCACGCGGCATGGTTGGCCTATGATAATGTGCCCGCCCTCAGGATAGAAGTATGCGTTCACCTTTTTCTGCTTGGGTGTCTCCGGGCGTACGGGTTGAATCTCTGCCGTGAACTTGTATGTTATGGCAGGCTTCTCATCATAGTAATGTCCTTCCTGTTGGGGCTTGTCAAAAACCGCCAGAACTCTGGAGAATATTGCATCATTGTCAAAGTTCTGCATATAGTTGGTGTAGGCACGCACCTCATAGAATCCGCTGGGGTAGGCCATAGCACCGCCTCGCAGGTCTCTTGCCTGTGCCGTTGATGCATCGTTCAGAGGGAACGATCCATCGGCCTGTCCGGCCACGATCAGAAGTTTCTGCTGCTTGAGCAGTACGCCCTCGGGTGAGAGCAGATCCACGTAGAGCACCTTGCTCTTGCTGCGCTGCAATGTGGACGCATTTACTACAAAAGCCTTGAACCAGATGGTCTCACCGGGATAGTAAGAGGTGTTGTCAAACTGCAGGAATACTTTCTCCTGGGGGTAGATGGAGTTGAACTGATGGATATTTCCGGCATAGCGCATCAGATCCTGGGCGGGATCGCCTGATGTCTTTGAGGGGCCAGCTGCAAATAAGCCGGCTCCCCAAAGAACAAAAGCAGTAACAAGGACAATTATTCTCATAAGGGTTAATAATGCATTGTTTTGAAAAGAACACAATAGGATAGTTTCGTTTTATGTCATTTTATGCATATAACCAATAACTGTAAATAAAGAATTAATAACACAAAGTTAAGCTATCCTATCGTGTTCTTGGTTAATGGAAAGGCTTGCTTTTTATTCTTTCCTGTGGCTCTTCATTATATAGGCTGCAAAAACATGCTAAAAGTAAATCTGAATCTGAAAAAAAATAAAATGGCACAACAGGGACTGTCCCTACTGTGCCATTTTGTGTCTTTTTTAGAGTCAGAACTTGGAGCGGACAGTCTTGATCTTAAGCTTGTGCTTGTTACCACCGATAAACTTGGCCTGATGCATATTAAGGTCAAGGTAATAGCTTATGGGGCTGTTTCTTGAATCCAGATGAGCCACTACAGGTATGAGAACCACCTTATTCCAGTCCGGACGCTCTGATTCATAAGCAGCCTGGCCTCCGTCCTGGAGTGTCATGTTATGTGATTCAAGCCAATCTGTGCGGTCAGAATAGATCTTCTCCACAAGTGCGGCGATATTATTATAGGTGTATGTTCCGTATTTGGATGAGTAGATTGACACGAATGATTCAATATTGTCAATAGCACTGTTCTTGCTAAAGAACTTCTTCATCTCATCTTTGCGGATCAGAAGCAGTCTGTAGGGTGCAGAAGGCTTGAAACGGCTGGATGGAGTGGTGGCAGTAGAGAGTCTGAGAAGTGCTGAGTTTAGCACATATGAATCATCTCTCATACTGTCAATGGGCAGGGTAATCTCCGTAAGAACTCCGAACGGGCTCCTTATCCATGTGCAGTTGTCATTGTCAATCTGGTTTTCAAGCCCGGTCCATTTAAGGCAGTTTATCTGAAGTACCTCGCTGTTACCTGAGAACTCGGCAACCGGTGATTCAAGCTTGGGATTACCGTTTTTGTCACGGCCTATATGCCTGAATGTTACTTGCAATATGGTGCGGTCTATATAAAACATTGTGCCGTCACCTTGAGAACACCGTATATAGAAACCTTTTATGAGGTTTTCCATGAATGATGTGGCATCTGCAAAATAGTGCTTTGTGGCAGGATTGAAGTAGGATTCAAGGATCATCTTGGCAATTGAATCCGGAAGAGGAACCGTTATGCTGGGATAGTATGTTGATTTGTAGCGTGTGGTATCATGATCCTGAAGGTTCCATCCTGATACAGTAACGCTGGCCAGCGGTTTGGCATTGGCATCATAAAACTGTGTAGGGTCAACGCTGGTGGGATAATATGTGGTGTTGGCGTCAATCATCCTGTCAAGAGGGAACACCTCTATTTTCATGGGGTTGGCTGAATCACCAAAGAATCCTGAATAATAAAGCTTAAGATTAGCGTAGTAGGGCTTTAGGTCAGCTACAGCCTGATTAAACCATTCCGGGAACTTATGGTCTCCGATGCCATAGACTGAATCAGCCAGGAATATGTTCTCCATGCATCCTATCTGAGTGAGGTAACTGGCCTCAAAGGTGGCACCGCTGTTCTGTTCAGTGAAACGGCCCAGATTACACTTTGATGTCATTGCAAGTAAATCTGTGGCATATATGGTGCTCGATGTGGCAAAGCATGAGTCATCTTTAACCGTGATGACATCACTCTCTGGTGTCAGAGATGCTCCCAGACCGGATGTGTCATTGTCACATGATATAAGAAATAGAACTGCAAAAAGGCTGTAGGCCAGCGTTTTGAAATTCATAGCAGATTAAATAGTATCGTAGAAATCATTAATGATATTGGCTTCCATAGTGCTTGCATCACCCTCCAGTACAGGAATGCCTTTCTGCTTGGCGTATGCGGGTAGGGAAGCGTCAACTGATGGTGAGTTGCAAATAACTCCGTCAGAGAAATCTATGGCTTTCTTCATGACCGCATTGTAGTCAAGCGGCATCTGAAAAGAACCTATGTCACTTAGAGTCATATCCTTGGTGGGGATAATCTCAGGGTAATTATCGTGGAAGTTCTGCTTGAAAGCCTGGTCATAAAGAGAATAGACCACTTTTGATTCACGGAAGGCGGGTTCTTCACGATAGGCCGTCTTAACATAGAGCGGAATCAGGGCTGACAGCCAGCCGTGGCAGTGAATGATATCGGGATTCCAGCGCAGTTTCTTGACTGTCTCCAGCACTCCGCGGGCAAAGAATATGGTACGTTCATCATTGTCCTCATATTCAACGCCCTCCTTATCAGTTACCTGAAGGCGGTTCTGGAAATAATCCTCATTGTCAATGAAATATACCTGGATGCGGGCGGATTGCAGTGAAGCTACCTTTATAATAAGCGGGTGATCGGTATCATCAATAATCAGGTTCATTCCTGACAGACGGATAACTTCATGCAGCTGATTGCGGCGTTCGTTGATATTACCCCATTTGGGCATGAAGGTACGGATATCGTTACCCAATTCCTGGATGCTTTGAGGCAGCTGCCTACAATAATCCGCCATTGGAGACTGGCCCACGAATGGGGTGATCTGATCAGCAATGATAAGGATTTTCTTTTCGCTCATACGGTGAGTTTTCTAAATAATATGCGAAGATATAAAAAAAAAGTATGAATTTGGCAAGCAGTTTGGCGGAATCTTTTGAAATACCATAAATAATAACTTATTTTGCGGACTTTTTCAACTGTATTATGATCAAGATAATAACAACAGTAAAGGAACTCAAGGAAACTCTCAAAACCAGACGCGGGGCAGGCAAGTCATTAGGTCTGGTGCCCACAATGGGAGCTCTTCATGAGGGACATGCGTCGCTGGTGCGCCGTTCAGTGGCTGAGAATGATATAACTGTGGTGAGTGATTTTGTCAACCCCACCCAGTTCAATGATAAGAATGACCTTATGAACTATCCGCGCACCATGGACGCCGACTGCAAGCTGCTTGAAAAGGTGGGTGCGCAGTATGTCTTTGCTCCGTCAGTGGAGGAGATGTATCCGGAACCCGATACCCGCACATTTGATTTTACCCCGCTTGACAAGGTTATGGAAGGCCCCAACCGCCCCGGACACTTTAATGGTGTGGCTCAGATTGTGAGCAAGCTGTTTTATGCTGTAGAGCCTGACCGTGCCTACTTTGGTGAGAAGGATTTCCAGCAGTTGGCCATAATACGTGAGATGGTACGCCAGCTTGAACTCAACATAGAGATTGTGGGCTGCCCCATAGTCCGTGAGGAGGACGGCATGGCCCTGAGTTCCCGCAATATGCTACTTAGCAAGGCTGAACGTAAGCTTGCCGCCAATATATCACGCACTCTCTTTGAGAGCCGTTATTATGCACGCCATCATACCCTTGTATCAACCCGCAAGTATGTCATAGATACCATCAACTCATATAATGGGCTTGAGGTTGAGTATTATGAGATTGTTGACGGACGCACACTGCAGCCTGTTGACAACTGGGATGCATCAGATTACATTGTAGGCTGCGTTACCGTACATTGCGGTAAGGTTCGTCTTATTGATAACATTAAATATAAGGAGTGATGTTACTGACTGTACTCAAATCCAAACTTCACCGCGTTAAGGTGACCGATGCCAATATCAACTATATTGGCAGCATTACTATTGACGGCAACTGGATGGATGCAGCCGGCATCATTGACGGAGAGCAGGTGCACGTGGTGGACGTTACCAATGGTGCTCGCCTGGTTACTTATGTTATCCGCGGGGAGCGGGGGTCTAAGTGCATTTGCCTTAATGGGGCGGCGGCACGGTTGGTGTCTATTGGGGATACTGTTATAATTATTGCTTACGCTCAGGTAACCCCGGAGGAGGCAAAAACCTTCAAACCTACTGTGGTAATTCCATAAATTGAAAATTGAAAATTGAAAATTATAAAAAAGGTTCGGAGTTTCTCCGAACCTTTTTTAATGTCGCGGGAATTAACGCAGGTTCTGCGTATTAATTTTCAATTTTCAATTTTCAATTCTCAATTTTCAATTGGAATTATCCGAGCATTGTGAGGAGAATTCCCGCTGCTACTGCGGAACCTATCACGCCTGCAACGTTCGGGCCCATGGCGTGCATGAGCAGGAAGTTACTGGGGTTCTCTTCCTGGCCAACCTGCTGTGATACGCGGGCAGCCATAGGAACGGCTGATACACCTGCTGAACCGATGAGCGGGTTGATCTTCTCTTTTGAGAATACGTTCATCAGCTTGGCAAGAAGGATACCGCCAGCGGTACCGCAACCGAATGCTACGATACCCATCACGAGAATCTTGATGGTGCTCCAATCCAGGAATGAGCTGGCGGTAGCGGTAGCACCTACGGTGAGTCCCAGGAAGATGACCACGATGTTCATCAGCTCGTTCTGCATGGTCTTGCTCAGACGCTCAACCACGCCGCACTCCTTAGCCAGATTTCCCAGCATGAGGCAGCCGATAAGCGGGGCTGCATCGGGCAGGATAAGGGCCACGATAGTGGTGATGGCAATCGGGAATATGATCTTCTCAGTCTTGCTTACCGGACGGAGCTGGCTCATCTTGATGGCACGTTCCTTCTTAGTGGTAAGGGCACGCATGATAGGCGGCTGGATTACTGGAACAAGAGCCATGTATGAGTAAGCGGCAATGGCTATCGGGCCAAGCAGCTCAGGGGCAAGCTTTGATGTGAGGAAAATAGATGTAGGACCATCGGCACCACCTATAATACCTATTGAGCCGGCCTGAGCCTCAGTGAAGCCCATTGCATTGGCTGCCAGGAAGGTAAGGAAGATGCCCAGCTGTGCTGCTGCACCCAGGAGCAAGCTCTTGGGATTGGCAATGAGCGGACCGAAATCAGTCATGGCACCTACGCCCATGAATATGAGGCACGGATATACTCCGGCCTTTACACCTATATAGAGAATGTCCAGCAGGCCACCCTCACGCATGATTGTACCATAGCTGTGATAGGCGGGACTGTTAGCGTCAAGGAATGCTGTCCACAGTTCTGAATGATACATTCCTGCACCAGGCAGGTTTGTAAGCAGCATGCCGAATGCGATGGGGAGCAGCAAGAGCGGCTCGTATTGCTTCTTGATGGCCAGGAACAGCAGGAAGAAACTCAGAAGGAGCATAATTCCCTGCTGCAGGGTCATGTTCATGAAGCCCATCTGTTCAAAGAATTCCAGAATATCACCCATTTTCTTGTACTTTTCAGTTTGGAAATGTCGATTATCCTAAAATCATGAGCAGATCCTCCTGCATTACGTTCTGGCCCGCGGTTACGGCAATCTTGGTTACCTTACCGTCGCGGTCAGCCATAACGGCATTCTCCATCTTCATGCTTTCAAGTGTAAGCAGGGTGTCACCCTTCTTTACATCCTGTCCCTCAGAAACAAGAACCTTGATGATTGAACCGGGCAGGGGGCTGGTTACCTTGAAACCGCCAGCGGGAACATCGGCAGCCTTAGGAGCTGCTGCCTTGGGAACCGGAGCGGCCTTAGGAGCCTCTGCCTTAGGTGCGGGTGCGGCTGCGGGAGCAGCGGCAACGGCTGCTGTCTCAAGATCCAGGAGTTTGTCATCCTGCATGACGGTCTTGCCGGGCTCTACGTAAACGGCCTTTACGGTACCGTCGGCCTCGGCAGTCACGTTGTTCTCCATCTTCATTGATTCCATGGTGAGAAGTACATCGCCCTTCTTTACAGCCTGACCGGCCTTGACGAGTACCTTCACGATTGAACCGGGCAGCGGTGACTTTACGGTCATCAGTCCGGCGGGGGCTGCGGCTGTAGCGGCTGCAGCGGCGGGGCGGCGTACTGCGGCTGCAGCAGGGGCCTCCTCTTTCTCTAACTCTACCTTGTAGGTCTTGCCGTTGATAGTTACCTCGGCAAAGTTGTCCTCAAGTTCATTGACGGCTGCGTTGTACTGCTTGCCATCTATAGTGAATTTGAATTCCTTCATATTAATTCTATATTTAACGATGCAAGTTATTCATTCCGTAGAGCTTGGAGGTCCAGCCTGAGCGCTCTACTCTCTTGATATGAATCTCAGTGGGTTCCACGTCATGTACTCCGTTGAAGTACAGATGCAGGGCCATTGCTATGGCTGCCAGGTCATCATCGGCTCCGCTTGAAGCCTGTGGGGCAGCCACTGTGGCGGGAGCGGAAACTGCTGCCTTGGGTGCTGCTGCCTTAGGCGCCTTCACTGCACTGCTGACAACTATGCCGAGCAGTTTCAGAATGAAGATAAGCACAACCAGAAGCAGGATAACCATGCAGAATCCCAATCCTGTTACCATCCAGACATGTGACCAGTTTATTACTAAAGGTGTCATCATAGACTCTGGTTTTTAGAGTGGAATGTTGCTGTGTTTCTTGAGCGGGTTGGTGAGGCGCTTGGTCTGCAGCATCTCAAATGCGCGGATAACGCGTGCACGTGTAAACCTGGGCTCAATTACATCGTCAATATAACCGCGGTTGGCAGCCTGGTAAGGTGAAGCGAACTTATCCTTGTAGGCAGCCTCCTTCTCGGCAATGAATTTCTTCTTCTCCTCAGGATCCTCAATGGCCTTGAGAGCCTTGGCCTCGAGTACACCTACGGCACCGCTGGCACCCATAACTGCAATCTCTGCATTGGGCCATGCGTAGCACAGGTCACCGCGCAGCTGCTTGCAGCTCATCACGATGTGTGAACCACCGTAAGACTTGCGTACTGTAACGGTTACCTTAGGTACTGTAGCCTCACCGTATGCGAACATCAGCTTTGCGCCGTGATCTATGATGCCGGCGTACTCCTGACCTGTTCCGCAAAGGAATCCGGGAACATCTACCAGGGTAAGGATCTGGATGTTGAATGCGTCGCAGAAGCGTACAAAGCGGGCAGCCTTGCGTGAAGCGTCGCAGTCAAGCACACCTGCCAACCAGTTGGGCTGGTTTGCAATGATACCGGTTGAGCGGCCGTTGAAGCGGGCAAAGCCGCAGATAACGTTCTTGGCAAAATCCTTGTGAACTTCCATGAAGTCACCGTCATCAACGATAGAATAGATGATGTCCTTCATATCGTAAGGTTTGTTGGGGTCATCGGGAACCATAGAGTTCAGGGCGTCCTCCAGACGTGCGGGATCATCCTTGCACTCCTTGACGGGAGCCTCCTCCATATTGTTCTGTGGGATGAAGCTGATAAGACGGCGAACCTCCTGCATGGCCTCCTCCTCAGTAGCGGCAACAAAGTGGGTCACACCAGACTTGGTGGCGTGAACGCGGGCACCGCCCAGCTGCTCAACTGTAACGTCCTCACCGGTAACGCTCTTTACAACCTTAGGTCCGGTGATGAACATATATGAGTTCTGCTCAGTCATCATGATGAAGTCAGTCAGGGCAGGGCTGTACACTGCACCGCCGGCGCAGGGGCCGAATATGACTGAAATCTGGGGTATTACGCCCGATGCTAGGATGTTGCGCTCAAAAATCTCAGCGTAACCGGCCAGTGCGCATGCACCCTCCTGGATACGTGCACCCCCTGAATCGTTCATGCCGATAACGGGAGCGCCCATCTTCATGGCCATATCCATTACCTTGCATATCTTCTGTGACATAGTCTCTGACAGAGAACCGCCGATGACTGTGGCATCCTGTGCAAAAACAAAAACAAGGCGGCCGTCAATGGTACCTGAACCAACGGCTACGCCGTCACCCAGAAATACCTTCTTCTCCATACCGAAGTCAGTGCAACGGTGGGTAAGGAACATATCGACCTCCTCAAATGATCCCTCGTCAAGAAGCATGTTTATACGCTCGCGGGCAGTGTAGCTGCCTTTGGCGTGATGCTTCTCAATAGCGGTTTCGCCGCCTCCGGCCATTGCCTGGGCGCGCTTGTCAACCAGCTTCTGAAGCTTGCTGTTATCCATTTTCTATTTAATATGTATTATTTTGGTTGTTCACAAAGTTCTGTCAGCACACCGCAGGTGTTCTTGGGATGCAGGAATCCTATCATCAGGTTCTCAGCACCCTTACGGGGCTGTAAGTCAATGAGGCGAATGCCGGCAGCCTCAGCCTCCTTAAGGGCTTCAGCTACATTCTCAACATTGAAAGCAACGTGGTGTATGCCACCCTTGCCACCGTTCTTCTCAATGAACTTGGCAATTGTTGATTCAGGGCAAGTGGGCTCCAGAAGCTCAATCTTTGTCTGGCCAACCTTGAAGAAAGCAGTCTTGACCTTCTGATCTGCCACCTCTTCAATACTGTAGCACTTGCTGCCTGTAAGAAACTCAAAGAACGGCATTGTCTCCTCCAGTGAGGTAACAGCTATGCCTAAATGCTCAATGTGCGTTGGTTTCATAATTGTCGTGTAATTATTGTTGGTTACTTGTTTGACATCCTTTATTAGAGGTTTGCAAATTTACATAATATACCTTGTAATAAAAAGGAAAAGAATCTTAAAATGCGGCCCAACCGGGACAGGTTTGAAGGCATTAAGTCATAATCTTGGTTAAGATATTTGGTGGCAAAAGAATAGTGTGGTATGTTTGGACCGTAAAACAAGATTATACTTTCAATAACCTAATTAGTCCTGTCCTACAATGAAAAAGATTCTGTCATTCATCTTGTCTGTCATTTTGTTTATTGCCGTATCGTGCTCAGAAAGCAATCGTACGCCTGGTGAGAATGAGATTTTCGTTGATTTCAAGAGTGATAAACCTATGGTCGTAAAAGGCCCTGAGGACCTTTTCAATTATTCAGACTATATTGATTCTGTTGCATATGTCCCCCTTGAAACGACTGATGATTGCCTTATGGGTGATATTCGAGATATCCTTTTTGTCAATAATAAGATTTTCCTCAGGGACAGAAACACAATTTTCATATTCAGTAGGGATGGCAAATTCATCTCAAAAGTGTCAAAGTTGGGTAGAGGACACGGTGAATACTCCAATCTGGGCTATTGGGATGTAAATCCTACAAATGATGAAATCAGCGTTTACTCCGGTGGTAATAAAATGGTTTTCGTTTATTCCATTCAGGGCGATTTTCTGAGAAGCGCTGAAATTGAAGGCATTCCGCGTGATTTCTGTGTGTTGCCCAACGGTAATTATCTCTTCTATACGCCTGATTATATGGAGGGCCATTATCGTGGAGTATGGCAGACAGACCCCCAAGGCAAATTCTTAAATCAGCCTCTTGTGTTATCCGGTTCCGCAAGAAAAATCATTCTTTCCAATAACAGTTTTGTACACCTTAGTAATGGTGAGGTGGGCGTGCTGGGGCCTATCGGCTTTGATAACATATATCATATATCGACCGATACATCCGTAATAGCATATCATATCACCACCAATGTGACCATTCCAAAAAGTGTACTTGAAAGTGACGATATAAGAGATTTTGATAATCCCCAATTTTATCATCTGTCCGGCTATAGGGAAACCGATAATCTTTTGTCTTTCGATATGACTGATATGCGGGATAAGAATATGGAGATCATGTATGATAAGCAGACAGGAAAAGTCTATATTCAGGCATGGGATAACAATAATGGTAATATGATAGGCAACCCTTTCATACCCGGTGACAAGATGCTTATTGTGTCTTCCGGATTTAAGAGTGGCTACGGGGTGAGACTCTCAACAATTGACGCCACTTCAATAATGCAAATGCCAGAAGACATGCGGAATCAGATTGCCCCGGATTGCACAATGGACTCCAATCCTGTCGTGATCATATACTATTACAAGCACTAATGTGTCACGTTATATCCCTGACGTAGAGGGAATAGATGGATTTGTTGGGGATTCTATGTCATCGGTCTGAGAGAATCTGTTCAGAGAATCTAAAAAACAAGAGGATTTTATGTAAGTTTGCAGAACGAATCATAAATGACAGTAACATGAATTTTCAGACGTGGGAGATAGAGGATCGATTGCGCTTGATGGGTAAGTATTTTGACCTGGATGCGCTGTTGGCCAAGGATACGGATAACGGGGCGGTTGAACAGTATTACCGGAAGTCAGATTTCTTTTATAAACTCGTTCTAAGCCGCGGAGGTAGAGCTATTCATATGGGGATATCAGAAGATGGTTCCTATCATAAGGATGACTACCTGGGGCAGGCGCGATTTGTGGGAACTCTGCTGGACCGCCCATCCATGAGTGTTCTGGAAGTAGGGGCTGGCCGGCTATTCAACACAAGGTATCTGGCAGAAGAGTTTCCTGGCTGTCATTTTACTGCGCTGGACCTTCCTAACCGTAAATTCCTCAAGAACCGAGCTCCGTCAAACGTACAGCTTATAGAAGGAGATTATAACGACCTATCAATATTCCCTGAGAACTCATTTGATGTTGTATTCGGCGTGGAAACCATCTGTTATGCTGAGAGCAAGGAGCATGTTTTCAAGGAGATTCACCGCGTGCTTAAGCCCGGTGGCCGGCTTGTCGTCTTTGACGGATACGAGCCCAAGCCACAGGAGGAGATGACGGAGTTGGAACACCGTGCATCGGCTGTTGCCTTTGCTGCGATGTGTGTAACACAGAATGACAACTACTTAGGCAATATCCGCAAGTATTTGGAGGCTTCTTATTCAAAAGTGGAGATTACGGACATCACCAGGAAAGTGAGGCCTACGCTGAGACGCCTGGATCGCATATGCAGCTATTATTTCATGCATCCGTGGCTCATCCGCTTCTCCAAAAAGTTTTTCCCTGCTGATGCCAACCTGAACAGTATCGCCGGTTGGCTGATGTTTCTAACAGCTGACGGTGATAATATAAACCAGTACGACCGCATAGTGGCGGTTAAATAATACATAAATGACAGTAATATGAACATACAGACGTGGGAAATAGAGGATCGCTTACGCGTGATGGGAAAGTATTTTGACCTGGATGCACTGGTAGCCAGGAATACGGACACCCAGGCGGTTGGAAAGTATTACCGGAAGTCAGATTTCTTTTATAGTCTTGTTCACAACCGCGGGGGTAAGTGCATTCATTTTGGGCTTTCTGAAGACGGGTCCCATCATAAGGATGACTTCCTGGGGCAGGCGCGATTTGTGGGCTCTCTGCTTGACCGCCCGTCCATGAATATTCTGGAGGTGGGGGCTGGCAAGCTTTTCAACACAAGGTATCTGGCAGGGGAGTTTCCTAACTGTCATTTCACCGCGTTGGACCTTCCTAACCGCAACTTCCTCAAGAACCGCGTCCCGTCAAATGTAGAGTTGCGTGAAGGAGATTATAACGATCTCTCGATATTCCCGGAGAACTCCTTTGACGTTGTCTTTGGAGTAGAAACCATCTGCTATGCTGAGAGTAAGGAGCGCGTTTTCAAGGAGATATACCGTGTGCTAAAGCCCGGAGGCCGGCTCGTCATTTTTGACGGATACGAGATTAAGTCCCATGAAGAGATGACGGAGTTTGAGCGACGTGTGTCGGCCATTACCTGGACGGCTATGTGTATTAATCCTTCGGATCACTATATTGGCAATATCCGTAAGTATCTGGAGGCTTCCTTCTCAGAAGTGGAGATTACGGACCTTACCAGGAAAGTAAAGCCTACCTTGAGACGCATTGACCGTATTAGCTGCTATTACTTCATGCACCCGCAGCTCATCCGCTTTACCCAGAAACATTTTCCGATTGATGCCAACCTGAACGGTATCGCCGGCTGGCTGTTGTTCCTTACCTTTGACGGTGAGACTATCCATCAATACTGCCGTATAGTAGCGGTTAAGTAACTAAAGCGTGGCGATGAGGCGTAGGTTGAACTGGCGGCCGGTAAGGTAGTTGGGTACGGCAAACTGGGTATTGGATATGTCAGTTATCCAATAGTAGGAGTTGACATTGTTTATGCCCAGTAGGTTGAGACCATCCACGCCCATCCAGATATCCTTGAAGAATCCAGCCTTACCGTATATGTGCGGATGCTTGCTGTAATCAAATATTTTGTAGGAGAGGCCTATGTCCACACGTTTGTAAGCGGGAGCACGGAATGCCTGTTTCTCGCGGCCGCTGTGGGTGGGGCCGAATGGCAGGCCATCGGCGAATGAGCATCTCAGTGACATCTTCCAGTAATCCCTACGCGGGAAGGTATCTGTGAAATAGAGAGACAGGTTGTAGAGCTGGTCTGTGGGGCGCGGCAGCCACTTGCCGCCTATATTCTCCTTGGTGCTCATAAGCGAGAATGTAAGCCATGATGCGGTGCCGGGTACGAACTCTCCGTAGAGTTTCATGTCAATGCCCGCCGCATAGCCGTATGCACAGTTTTCTCCATAATAAACTATCCTTACATTGTCAACGTTGTACGGAATGAGTCTGTCAAACTTCTTGTAGTAGATTTCAGTAGTGAACTTGAACGGACGGTCATATACCCGGAAATCATAATCGCCACCCAATACGAACTGTACGGAACGCTGTGAGCGGATATCCTTGTTCAGGTTAACCTGATATATGCCGCCGGCATTGACCGTATCCTTTATCTCCTTGTAGAATGGTGTCTGGTAATATACTCCGGTTGAGAACCTGAAGGTGAGGTCCTCATTGAATGCAGGAATAAATCCTAACATAACTCGTGGGCTGACATTTATCTCATTATTCCAGCTCCACCATGATGCCCTCACTCCTGCATTCAGGGTAAAGAGTCCTACGCCGGTGTTGAATTTATATGTATCCTGAATAAATGCCGCTGCTTTATCGTTGGATATGCCGTGGTCTGATTTGAGCGAGTAGATCATCTCCATGGGGCCGCTTTGGGTGTATGGTAGGGTATAACCTGCAGAATCCCGCATCTCCCATTCACGCATGTGGTCCGATACTGCTTCATGCCTGTATTCAATACCCCAGCCGATAGTACCTGCGTGGTCAGTAGTATGGGTTCCCTTGAACGATGCGGTATAGACTGTTGATTTGAGCCGGTTGCGGGCATGCTGCATGAACGAGCCGACGGCCATGTTTTCATCCTGATTACTCTCGTCAAGCCAATATTGACTCAGGATATCGAATGATTCACTCTCCTGGCTGCTGAAAGCTGACAGGTTCAGACGGTAAACAGAATTCTCCTCTTTGCGTTTTATGTCAAGTGCTCCAAACAGGGTATTGAACTTATCACTTTCCCAACCTTCATAATAGACCTTGAAATTGATGGGATTCTCTGATGTTCCGAAACTGGTGCTGCGGTCAGTGGGCGTGAAGTTGTAGCGGTTGACAGCGGCATTGCCTATAAGACCTATCTCCCATTTGTCAGTAGGAGTCCAGCAGATATAGGTCTGGTAATCCAGGAATGAGGGGTCATACTCACCTTTGGTATCAAGCGTGCCCAGAAGATATCTTGTGGTCTTGTAGCGTACGCTGCCTGAGAAACTGATCTTGTCATTACCTACACCTACGTATGCGCTTGCACCCAGCAGACTGGCTGTGAGTACTGATTCAAAACCCTTAGGCTTGCGGTAGTTTATATCCAGTACCGATGACATCTTATCACCGTACTCAACACTGAATCCGCCCGTGGAGAAACTGATGGACTCTACCATATCGGGGTTGATGAAGCTTAGGCCTTCCTGCTGTCCGGCACGCACCAGAAGCGGACGAAGTATCTCCGTGCCGTTCACATAGACGCTGTTCTCATCAAAGTTTCCGCCTCGTACATTGTACTGGCTGCTCAGTTCATTGTGTGTACTTACGCCGGCCTGTGTAGCTATGATTGACTCCACGGAACCGCCGTTTGCATCGGCCGTGAAACGTATTCCTTCTGCGCTTATATGCTGCATCCCGTCTGTCTGACTGCGGGTGGCGTTGATATCAACGTTTTGAAGAGTGTAGTTTGATGTGGGTAGCAGAACATCCAGCTGAACCGTATCCTGCGGGCTGACGAGAGTGCGGCGGCGTGTCTCGTGGCCTATCATGCGGAATACCAGATTTACGGTGTCGGACTGAGTGCTGACGTTTAATGAGTATTCTCCTTTGAGGTTGGTCATGGCAGAGTGGAGTGTGCGTTCCTCATTTACGGTAGCCAACTCAACAGGCTCTCCGGCTTCATCATAAACGCGCCCGTGGATATGCACACGCCGTGCCTGCACGGGCATTGCCATGCAGACAATCAGGATAAGGCACGCTGTTGTACGTGCCTGACGTAATACGGGACGTATGTGCTTCATTCATCGTTTTAAACGCAAAATAACATCTTAAATTATATGATAGCCGTTATTTCTTAGTATATTCGCAACATATATATAATAGATTATGGATAAGTTCAGCAATTTGATAGCAACGCGCAGGAGCATGCGCAAGTTTACTGATGAGAAACTTACTGAAGAGCAGAAAAAGACCATTCTCAGAGCGGCTCTGATTTCACCTACCGCCAAGAACAACCGCGGTTGGGAGTTTGTCACTGTTGAGGATCCGGCTATGCTGGAGGCGCTCTCCAAGTGCCGCGCCATGGGATCAGGTTTCCTGGCTGAGGCCGCGTTTGCGGTTGTGGTGCTGGGCGATCCTTCCAAGACGGATTGCTGGATTGAGGATTGTTCAATTGCGGCAATCAATATGCAGCTTCAGGCTGAGGATTTGGGCCTGGGCAGTTGCTGGTGTCATATGCGCGGCCGTGCCGATGCTGACGGCAAGAGCACCAAGCAGACTCTTATGGAACTGCTGGGCATACCGGAGCAGTACGAGCCTGAGTGCATCATAGGCGTGGGCTATAAGGATATGGAGCGCAAGCCTTACGAGGACGATAAGATTGAGTGGGGCAAGATACATCAGGGTAAATTCTAATGAAGATAGCATTGGTAGGAGCCGGCCGCGTGGCATCATGCATGGGACCCCGCCTCAAGGAGGCTGGGCACATCATTGCAGGTGTCTATAGCCGTACCCTAAGGAATGCGGAGGAACTTGCCGGGAAGGTTGATGCACCCGCATTTGACAAACTTGAGCAGTTGCCTGAGGCCGATGTCTATCTTACCATGCTGAGTGACGATGCCCTGATACAGTTGGCTCCGGTCATAGTGAAGGGTAGGGAGAAGGCTTTGTTCATTCATACCGCAGGGAGTGTTCCGATGGATGTCTGGAAGGAGGCCAGTGCAACCCGTTATGGAGTATTGTATGCCATGCAGACATTCTCCAAGGGTGTTAAGCTTGATTGGGCTCAGGTGCCTGTGTTTATTGAAGGCTGTTCCGATGTGGAGCTTGAGGCCATACGCAGATTGGCTCTTGACCTGTCACCCGATGTTACTCCGTTAAGCTCCAAGGGCAGAAAAAAACTGCATATTGCAGCAGTGTTTGCCTGCAATTTCACAAATCACATGTATGCTATCAGTGAGCAACTGCTTGCGGAGGAGGGCATTCCTTTCAGCGTGATGCTGCCACTGGTACGTGAAACGGCACGAAAGGTGGAGAATCTGAGCCCTTTGAAGGCCCAAACTGGACCTGCCGTGCGTGGTGACCGCAAGGTGGTGAATGAGCATCTGGATTTGCTCAAAGACAATCCTGAATATGCCGGGATTTATCGGCTCATATCAACTGACATAAACAAAGAACTCAAATGATAAATTATGATCTGAATGCTATCAGAGCCTTGGTCTTTGATGTTGACGGAGTGCTGAGCAAGTCCGTCATGAACCTCTCTCCAAATGGTGACCCCGTCCGTACCGTAAATGTTAAGGACGGCTATGCCATGCAGCTGGCCGTGAAGATGGGCCTGCATCTGTGCATCATTACCGGCGCCCGTGTGGAGGAGGTGCGCAAGCGCTATGAAGGACTCGGAATAAAGGATGTTTATATTGCATCAAGTATCAAGATCAATGATTTCAATGAGTTTGTCGCCAGGTATGACCTCAAGCCTGAGGAGATACTCTATATGGGCGATGATATCCCTGACTGGCAGGTTATGAGCAAGTGCGGCCTGCCATGCTGTCCCGCCGATGCCTGCCCTGAGATACAGGCACTGTGCAAGTATGTATCGCCTTACAACGGCGGTGAGGGCTGTGTCCGCGATGTGCTGGAGCACATACTCAAGGTACAGGGCAAATGGATGAAGGATGATCACGCATTCGGCTGGTAATATGGAACTTCCGTATAGGATAATACTCGCATCGAACTCACCACGCAGGCGTGAGCTGCTGGGTGGTTTGGGATTAGACTTTACCGTCAAGGTTATAGATGGTATAGATGAATCCTGGCCGCATGATTTGAAAGGTGAGGCTATCCCGCTTTACATATCGCGTGAGAAAGCCGCTCCTTATAAATCCATTATTACTCCCGATGAGCTTGTCATTACCGCCGATACAATAGTCTATGTTGATGGTGAGGTACTGGGTAAGCCCGCTGACAAGGCCGATGCCGTACGTATGCTTAAACTGATTTCCGGCCGATGGCATGAGGTTATAACAGGTGTAACCCTTATGACCGCAGAGCGTGAACGCAGTTTTGCCGTAACCACCAAGGTCAAGTTCTGCAATCTTATGGATGCAGAGATAAACCGATATGTGGAGAGCGGCCTGCCTATGGACAAAGCCGGTGCCTACGGTATCCAGGAGTGGATAGGCTATGTGGGTGTTGAGGCCATTGAGGGCAGCTATTTCAATGTGGTGGGGCTGCCTGTGCAGCGGCTCTACCGTGAACTGATTGATTTTTGCAGACAATAACCAATTCAATAAGTCAATATGAAAACCAAATCACTTTTACTTACCTTAACTGCTGTGCTTGGGGGGCAGATGTTTGCTCAGAACCCTATTATAAGCACTATGTTTACCCCTGACCCTGCGCCATTTGTATATGGTGACAAGGTTTATCTCTTTACAGATCACGATGAGGACGGCCGTAACCGGGATTTCAATATGAAGGACTGGGCGCTGTTCAGCACAGAAGATATGGTGAACTGGACATATTTAGGCACCCAGGTAACCACCGCCACATTCAAATGGGCCCGTCAAGGACAGCGTGCTTGGGCTTGCCAGGGCGTGGAGCGCAACGGCAAGTGGTACTGGTATGTATGCTGCAACAAGGCTACCGGTGGTGATGCTCTTGCCGTTGCTGTGGCTGATGACCCTCAGGGTCCCTGGACCGATGCCATAGGCGGACCTCTGGCTGAAGGGTTCGGATTCATTGATCCCACCGTCTTTATTGACGATGACGGTCGTGCCTATCTGTTCTGGGGCAACAAAGGCCTGTGGTACGGTGAACTGAATGATGACATGGTATCATTCAAGAACGGTTGGCAGGAGGTTCCGGGATATCATGATCCCGAGTGCTTTGGTGAACTCCAGTCCAAGATGAACTGGGCCAAGGGTCAGAATGAGATGATGACCCAATATGAGGAAGGTCCGTGGATCATGAAACGTAACGGGACTTACATTCTCTCATATCCGGCAGGCGGCGTACCTGAACACATGGCATACTCAACCGCTCCCACCATCAATGGTCCGTGGACCTATCGTGGCCGCATCATGGATGAGGCGGAGAACAGTTTTACCATCCATGGTGGTAATATCACATTCAAGGGACGTGACTTTATGTTCTATCATAACGGCGGGCTTCCCGGCGGTGGCGGTTATAACCGCTCAGCATGCGTCGAGGAGTTCAAGTGGAATGCTGACGGTACATTTCCGTTCATTCCGTTCACAAAGGAGGGCGTGAAAACACCTGTCAAGAACCTGGATCCTTACAAACGCGTTGAGGCTGAGACTCAGGCAGAGTCACGCGGACTTAAGGTTGACCGCAATGCGGGCAAAGATCATTTCGTGACAGACATTGATGACGGTGACTGGATTCGTGTACGCTCAGTTGACTTTAAGGATTGCGGCCAGAAGGCTGTAGTTGTAGTGGTAGGAGAGCAGAAAGGCAAGGGTACCATAGAGTTCTATATTGACGGTATGGATGGTGAACCTTTCTGCAAGGTTCCTGTCAATACCGACAATGCCGGTTTCCGCACTACCGCATTTACATATCTGATAGATACAGATATAAAAGGTGTTCATGACCTCTACCTCAAGTTCCGTTGTGAAAGCGACAAGCCTTTTACACTTGACTGGTGGCAGTTTAATGCCCATGCCAATATGCCTATTGTACAGACCCGCTTTACTGCTGATCCCGCGCCAGTGGTCATAGACGGCAAGGTGTACCTCTATACAACTCATGATGAGGATGGCGCACGTGGGTTCCAGATGTTTGACTGGCTTCTTTATACATCCGATGATATGGTGAACTGGCAGGATTACGGGCCGGTGGCATCGCTCGATGACTTCAAGTACTATGATGGCAAGAACGGCGCGTGGGCTGAGCAGGTGGTGGCTGAGAACGGTCAATACTATATGTATTGTCCCATACACGGACACGGTATAGGAGTGCTTGAGTCAAGTACACCTTACGGTCCTTTCCATGACCCGCTGGGTGAGCCGCTGGTATGGCAGAAAGAGAACTGGGATGACATAGACCCCACTGTATGGGTAGATGATGACGGTCAGGCCTATATGTACTGGGGTAACCCCAATCTCTATTCAGTTAAGCTGGGTAGGGATATGGTTTCACTTGCAGGACCAATCATAAAGCATCCCAAGATACAGGATTATCAGGAGGGTCCTTGGTTCTGGAAGCATAACGGCCGTTACTATATGGCTTTTGCTTCAACCTGCTGCCCTGAGGGTATAGGCTATGCCATGAGTGATGGTCCTGAAGGCCCATGGGAGTACAAGGGACATATCATGGACCACACTGTACGTACCCGTGGCAACCATCCGGGAATCATAGAGTTCAAGGGCAAGAGCTATGTGTTTGGCCTGAACTATGACATTATGCATCTCAAGACATTTGCGCATGCTGAGCAGCGTTCTGTATCTGTGGCAGAGCTTCACTATAATCCCGATGGTACCATTCAGGAGGTGCCCTATTTCCTGGATAATGTGGTTGAGCAGGTAAAGCCGTTTGACCCGTACCGCCGTGATGACAAATTGACGAGTCATAGAGTTGAGGCGGAGACTATGGCATGGGGTTACGGACTCAAGACATCATATGTTGATGATGAGTTTGAGTTTGATGATGATCTGGGCTATTTGCCCAGGAATATGTACGTGCATGACATTGACAATGGAGAGTACATCCTGGTGCGCGGAGTGGATTTCGGGCGTAAGGGAGCCAAGAAGATTCTGGCATCAGTCGGTTCAGACGGTTTGGGTTGCATAGAGGTTCATCTGGACAGCCCGGACAGTCCTGCTGCTGCCGTGATATCGGTTAAGCCTACAGGTGGAAAGACTGAGTTCATAACATACACCAGCAAATTCAAACGTCGCATCCGCGGTAGGCATGACCTTTACTTTGTGTTTACCGGGGTAGGCAAGGACCTCTTCACCTTTGACTGGTGGAAGATGAAATGATAGCTATGCTTACCTCGTAGAGGAGGTAGATGGGGAGGGTAACGATTGTCAGCGTAAAGACATCGGTCGTAGGAGTTATTATCGCCGCGATGACCATAATTATAACTATGGCATGGCGGCGGTATTTTTTCATGAAGCCTGCGTCTATGATACCCAGTTTGTGAAGGAACCATGCCAGGATAGGCAGTTCAAAGAGTATGCCCATAAGCAGGGTGAGGGTTATTAGCAGGTCTGTGTAGGATTCCAGAGTGATAATATTTGGAATCATATCACTAACCTGATATGTGCCCAGAAAACGGAATGCAAGCGGGAATATTACAAGATAATCCAGGACTATGCCTGTCATGAACAGTATGTATGACCATACAATCACTTTTGTGGAACCCTTACGCTCGTTCTGATGCAGGGCCGGCTTGACAAATCCGAACAGCATGTAGAGCGTGTATGGCATTATCACCACCAGGCTTACGTAGAATGCCATTTTCATGTGAATCATGAACTGGGCTGTAAGGGTGGTGCTGAACAGGTCAACGCTAAAATCCTGCAGGGCCGATGCGTCAACGCCAAACGCTGATGCTGCTGCAGCAATCCAGCGATAAAGTACAAAGTCCGATGTACTTGGCGCAAGAATCAGTCTGAAAAGAGGTTCCTTAAAGCAGAATGCGACAATGAACCCCACCACAGCCACGGCGAGGACGCGCAGAATGACATCCCTGAGAGCGTCCAGATGATCCCAGAAAGTCATTGGCTTGTCATCATTGGCA
>CACYHN010000018.1 GCA_902774275.1 uncultured Bacteroidales bacterium | reverse complement strand
TTTCGGCCCTCATAGCAACTGGTGGGGAATCCGTAATAAACCCACAGGAAAGAGCATATCTGCATCTTCTTGTTGGGCTTACGCAGCTCCTCATAGCCGCTCTCCTTTATTCTGATTATCTGGCCGGGGCCGATATAGAGTTTGGTCTCAAATCCCAGATTAGGAAATGCTGTGGTCTCAGTTGTTACGGCTACGGCATCATTCCTTACGCCGAGGGCTATAGGTGTACGTCCCCATGAATCACGTGCTGCAATTATGCCATCCTCTGTAAGCAGAAGCATTGAGCATGAGCCTTTTATGGTTCTGAATACATTCTCTATGCCATCCACATAGTTCTTGCCTTTTATGATGAGCAGGGCAATCAGCTCCGTGGGGTTGATCTTACCGCTGCTGAACTCGCTCAGATGCATGTTCTCGGCCAGCAGGCTCTCACATATCTCCTCCTTGTTGTTGATTTTTGCCACCGTAACAAGGGCAAAGCGTCCCAGATGGCTGTTCATGAGCATGGGCTGCGCATCGGTATCGCTGATTACGCCTATGCCGCTGTTGCCGCAGAATCTGTCCAGTTCACATTCAAACTTGCTCCTGAAATAATCATTCTCAAGATTGTGGATGCTGCGCTTGAAACCCAGTTCAGGGTGGTATGTTACCATGCCGGCGCGGCTTGTTCCCAGATGTGACTGATAATCAGTTCCGTAAAAAAGATCATTGATGCATCTCTCCTTAGAGACGACTCCAAAAAATCCGCCCATTTGCTCTCTGTTAAAGTGTTATTGTGAAAGGGTTCTAAACTGAGCGCAAAATTACAATTTCTCTCTGAATTCTATTACAGACGGAGCCCTCGCGTTATCAACAACTTTAGTTAAGAATAGTTACTATTATGTATATGAGAATTGTATTTTTAAATCGGAATTATGTAAAACGTATATCTGTAATAAACAATGTTTAAAATTTTTTATAGTTTTGCAATGGTAAACATTTGGATTATCGTATAGAATTGAAATTAGAACTAAATTTATAACCCTTATTATTAACTAAAAACAATTGTTATGAAGAAATTAGCAGTGTCAATCTTTGCTATTGCCCTTATGGCAAGCTTTAATGCTCAGGCTCAGGAAAAAAGCCAATATTTATCTGGGCTATGGTCAACAAATGTTGGAATGAATCTGTTTGGATGTGATTTTGACAACTTCGATGAAGGTGAACTCAATCTGAAAGTACGTCGTTTCTTGAATGATAATGCTGCATTACGTTTATCATTGGATTTTGGATATTTAAATAAAAAAAATACAAACTACGATGATAAAGAGAGTCCATTAATTGATAAAGATAAAGATTCGTATAGCGGTGTATATCATGATAAAACTGAGAGTATCGATAGAGAATGCAACTTTATGATAGCTGTTGGCTACGAATATCATAAAATCTTTTTTGACAGGATAGATCTCTTTGCCGGAGGTGATTTAGGGTATAGGGGAGAATTCTATTCCGCCACCTCAAAAACAAATCACGAATCTGAAAGTCAAACTGTGACTACAGGATCATTCTCCAGATCAGAGACTTCATCAACTACAACAACGGAGTATTATAAACGTAGTATTGGTGGATCTTCAAATAATTCTCACAGTTTCTTTATTCGTGGTTTAGCTGGAGTTGATGTCTATTTTTATAAGAATTTATATGTAGGTACAGAACTCGGAGTTTATTATGGTATTCAAATGTCAAAAGAAGGATATTATGAAGAAAATTATGAATCAACATCAAAATCCTTTAGTGGTCCATCTAAAGACAAAATCACTTCTACAGGTGAATCAAAAACGACACGTGAGTATTCTTCTGAGACTGGAGTAACAAAGACTACTACTGACGGTACAACAACTTCCATTTATGCTTATCCTGGTAGTAGAGATGAATATATTTCACATTCTATAGGTCTGTTTATAGAGCCTTCATTCCATATCGGTATCCGCTTCTGATAGGATGTTTTCCACAAATAAAGGCTGCCCAAACGGGTGGCCTTTATTTTGTGCATAAAATGTGAAAAAGGGGACTGTCCCCAATTTCACAAAAGGTCGCCCATTTGGCTGCTAATCCAGAAAAGGAATCGATTTGCAGTAATAATTCGGCCCGTAGGGACGAATCGACCCGGAGGGTCGCCCGTTTCCGTTAGGAAACTAAAATGAGGCTTGCCGAATCCCACTCTTTCCACAAAATAAGGCCGCCCTCGGGCAGCCTTATTTTGCGGAAAGAGTGGGATTCAAACCCACGGTACGGCAAGGCCGTACGCCGGATTTCGAGTCCGGTCCATTCGATCACTCTGGCATCTTTCCTTGAAATCGGGTGCAAAGGTATAGAAAAAATGTCTATCCGATGCACCCGATAGATTATTTACAACTCCTGGATGATCTGGTTGGCCAGTTCCGTGTTGTCGGGGCGTATGATTACGCGTGAGAACTCTGATGATGAATCAGCAAATGCGTACATGTACTCAACTGATATGCCGGCGGCTGAAAGGCGTTCCATCGCGTTAGCCATGGCACCGGGTACATTGGCACACTCCAGATAAACCACCTGGGTCATTGTCACTGCGTATGAGTTTGCCTTGATGAGGTTGAAGGCGCGCTCAATCTGGTCACGCTCCACTATGATGCGGGCAATACCGAAATCCTGAGTCTCAGATACGGTAAATGCCTTCATGTTTATGTTGTTGTTACCAAGCAGTCTGGCCAGCTCGGCAAATTTTCCCTTCTCATTCTCCAGGAAAACTGAAATCTGTCTGATAAGCATAGTCGGGGATATTTGAATTAGGTTGTTATTCGAATTTACGGTGATCAATGGCGCGCTTGGCCTTGCCGGTTGAGCGCTCAATGGTACCGGGCTGCACAATCTTGATGTTAGGCTGGATGCCTACAACGCTCTGGATCCTGGAAGTGAGACGCTGACGCAGACGAACCAGTTCGTTAACCTGGTCAGTGTAGAACTCAGGCTTGACCTCAACCTGGATATCGAATGTATCAGTGTTGTTGATGCGGTCCACCTCTATAAGGAAGTAAGGCTCGTACTCCGGGAACTCCAGCAGGATTGACTCAATCTGTGATGGGAATACGTTCACGCCGCGGATAATCATCATGTCATCGCTGCGGCCCAGGATCTTGCCCATACGGACTGCGGTACGGCCACACTCACACTTGTCATAATTAAGATAGGTGAGGTCACGTGTGCGGTAACGTATCATGGGCATGCCCCACTTGTCAAGGGTTGTGAATACAAGCTCACCCTTCTGGCCGGGTTCAACAGGCTGCAGGGTTACGGGGTCTATGATCTCAGGATAGTAAAGGTCTTCCCACAGATGGGTGCCGTTCTGGCACTCGCACTCGCCGCCTACGCCGGGGCCGCTTATCTCAGTGAGTCCGTAGATATCATAAGCCTTGATGTGGAGCTTCTCCTCAAGTTCCTTACGCATGGCGTTGGTCCATGGCTCGGCACCGAATATGCCTACCTTGAGCTTGAAGTTGTTGATGTCAAGTCCCTGCTTGCGTATCTCCTCAGCCATATAAAGGGCGTAGGATGGGGTGCAGGCAAGCGCCGTGGCACCAAAGTCCTGCATAAGCTGGAGCTGTTTCTGTGTATTGCCACTACTGGTGGGAATGACTGTGGCACCAATCTTGTGCACACCGTCATGGGCACCCAGACCGCCGGTAAAAAGGCCGTATCCGTAGGCAATCTGAACCATGTCATCGCTATTAAGTCCATAGGCCGTAAAGCAACGGGCTACAGCTTCTGACCAGTTGTCAAGGTCTTTCTGGACATATCCTACCACGATAGGCTTACCAGTGGTTCCTGATGAAGCATGCAGGCGGAGAATGTCAGTCATGGGGACGCACATCATTCCGAAAGGATAATTGTCACGCAGATCCTGCTTGACTGTAAAAGGCAGTTTTACGATGTCATCAATGCTTTTGATGTCCTCGGGACGTACTCCGTGTTCATCAAACCTTTTCTTGTAGAAAGGTGAGTTGTTGTAGGCGTGTGCTACAATCTTAACGAGTTTCTCACTTTGCAGTGCGTGCATCTCGTCCCGCGACATGCACTCAATCTTTTTGTTCCAGATCATCGTATATTAGGTGGTATGAAGTAATTGAGTGCAAAAGTAGGGAAATAATATTGTATCTTTGCACGCCATTAGAAAATATGGAGTTAAAAATGGAAAAAGACATCTATATTTTAGGTATAGAGTCATCATGCGATGACACATCGGCTGCAGTGATACATAACGGAGAGCTGCTGTCTAACGTCGTGGCCAGCCAGAAGGTGCATGAGGAGTATGGAGGAGTGGTGCCTGAGCTGGCATCACGTGCGCATCAGCAGAACATAGTTCCGGTGGTGGATACTGCGTTGAAAAGGGCCGGAATTGATGCCGGCCGGCTCAGCGCGGTAGCTTTTACGCGCGGTCCCGGACTTATGGGCTCACTTCTGGTAGGCGTGTCATTTGCCAAAGGGTTTGCCCGTTCCCTGGATATCCCGATGATTGAGGTCAATCATCTGCAGGGACACATCCTGGCTCATTTCATCAAGAAACCCGGTGAGGAGTTGAATGCTCCTGAATTCCCGTTCCTGTGCTTGCTGGTTTCAGGCGGTAATTCGCAGATAGTCAAAGTGATATCGTATAATAAAATGGAGATTCTGGGGCAGACTATCGATGATGCTGCGGGTGAGGCTATGGATAAGTGCTCCAAAGTGATGGGGTTCGGGTATCCCGGTGGTCCGATAATAGACCGTCTGGCACGTCAGGGCAATCCCAAGGCTTATACTTTCAGCAAACCGAACATTCCCGGATATAACTACAGTTTCAGCGGACTCAAGACATCATTCCTGTACAATCTGCGTGACTGGGTTAAGGAAGATCCGGATTTCATCGAACATCACAAGGAGGACCTCTGCGCATCGCTGGAGCGTACCATTGTGGAGATCCTGATGAAGAAACTGCGTCAGGCCGCCAAGGATACCGGCATAAACCGTATTGCAGTGGCGGGTGGGGTATCGGCCAATACCGGACTGCGCGAGGCTTTCCAGGACCACGCACGCCGCTATCGCTGGAAGGTCTATATCCCGCCATTCTCATACACCACCGATAACGCCGCCATGATAGCCTGCACCGGCTATTTCAAATACCTAGATAAAGACTTCTGTTCCATCGACGTGCCCATTTATTCCAATACAAGGATATAGTTTCCAACTGCACAAACCAACACGGTTTCCAGCTAGGAGTAAAAATTAAGGCGCCCAAAGGGGCGACATAATTTTTACCCGGCCTGGAAGGCCGGCAAGCGAAGTGAAACGAAGCGCGTTTCCAGAAGGAAACTAAAAAAAGGTTGTTTCTAATACGCAGAAGGATCCTGTCCCGAGACTTTTGAGCCGAAGGCAAAAAAGTCAAAATAAAACCGAGCGCCGCGAAGCCGCGAGTTTCCGCCGCATGGTAAAACAAAATCTCAAATAATGTAAAACGCATAAAAAACAATCTCATTTGTTTGGCTGAATGAAAAAAAATGTGTTATTTTGCACCCTGTTTTGAGAACACAGCAAAAAACGAATAAAAACAGATAGATATGTCAAGAATTTGTCAGATCACCGGAAAGAAGGCAATGGTTGGCAACAATGTTTCTCACTCAAAGCGTAGAACCAAGAGGACATTTGATGTTAACCTGTTCACTAAGAAGTTCTTCTATGTTGAGGAGAACTGCTGGATCAGCCTCAAACTCAGTGCTGCCGGCCTGAGAATAATCAACAAGAAAGGTCTTGATGCCGCCCTTAAGGAGGCTGTCGCTAACGGCTATTGCGATTGGAAAGACATCAGAATCATTGCGTAAAACAGTAAGGAGTTCATACTATGGCATATGGCAAAGAAAGTAAAAGGCAACAGGGTTCAGGTTATCCTGGAATGCACTGAGCACAAAGACAGCGGTATGCCGGGCACTTCCCGTTACATTACCACAAAGAACAGGAAGAACACTCCTGAGAGACTGGAACTTAAAAAGTATAACCCCATTCTCAAGAGGATGACAATCCATCGTGAGATTAAGTAATACGTTTTAAACCATGGCAAAGAAAGTAGTTGCTACCCTGCGTCAGGGTAAGGTTTCAATGGCTAAGGTCATCAAGATGGTTAAGTCACCTAAGACCGGTGCCTATATGTTCACAGAGCAGATTGTAACTGACGAACAGCTTAAGAACGCCATCAAGTAAGTTGTTTGATAAGAAACTATAAAAGAGAGCGGTCAGATGGCCGCTCTTTTTTGTTTATACCCTCTCTTTTAGGCCTAAATATAAATAGGTAAAATCAAAACTAATTCTTAAATTTGCAGTTGGAGTACGGGAGGATAAATGCCGTATTCATCAGTGTTTTTATGGGTCTGTTTTCATTTTTCTCAAAAGATAAGAAGGAAGTCCTTGACAAGGGTCTTGAAAAGACTAAAACCAGCGTATTCTCAAAGATTGCCCGTGCTGTTGCCGGTAAGTCAACTGTTGACGATGAGGTGCTGGATAATCTTGAGGAGGTTCTCATTACATCCGATGTGGGTGTAGAGACTACTCTCAAGATCATAAAGCGCATCCAGGAGCGCGTGGCACGTGACAAATACATGGGTACGGCTGAGCTGAACGATATCCTGCGTGAAGAGATATCGGCCCTTCTTGTGGAGAATAATCCGGATGACGATACTGAGCCGTTCAGCGTTCCCGCAGGACGTAAGCCTTACGTAGTGCTCGTGGTAGGCGTGAATGGCGTTGGGAAGACTACAACAATAGGTAAACTGGCATATCAGTTCAAGAAACGCGGCCTCAAGGTTATGCTTGGTGCTGCCGATACGTTCCGTGCCGCTGCCATTGAGCAGTTGCAGGAGTGGGGACGTAGGGTAGATGTGCCGGTGATAAGGCAGGAGATGGGTTCTGACCCTGCATCGGTGGCATATGATACTCTCAGCTCTGCCGTAGCCAATGGTGTGGATGTGGTTCTGATTGATACAGCAGGCCGTCTGCACAATAAAGTGGGCCTGATGAATGAGCTCACCAAGATACGTAACGTGATGAACAAGGTTGTGGAGGGCGCTCCTGATGATGTCCTGCTTGTACTTGACGGCTCTACCGGCCAGAATGCCTTTGAGCAGGCCAAGCAGTTCACTCTTGCCACAAAAGTTACCCAGTTGGCAATCACCAAGCTTGACGGAACAGCCAAGGGTGGTGTCGTTATAGGCATATCTGACCAGTTCAAGGTACCTGTCAAGTATGTGGGTCTGGGTGAGGCTATGGATAACCTCCAGGTATTCAATAAGACAGAATTTGTAGATTCCCTCTTTAAACAGGATTGAGATGAGGCGCGGAAGTGTGGATATAATCACTTTAGGATGCTCTAAGAATCTTGTTGATTCTGAGAAACTTATAGCTCAATTCAGAGCTAATGGCATCAAGGTGAGACATGATCCGGACAAGGTTAGCGCCGAGACTGTAATAATCAACACATGCGGCTTTATAGGCGATGCACAGGAGGAATCAATCAATATGATTCTGGAGTGCTGTGAGCTTAAGAAAGCCGGCAAGGTGGGGCGTGTCTTTGTGATGGGATGCCTGTCACAAAAGTTCCATAAGGAGCTTATGGCTGAGATTCCTGAGGTGGACGGATGGTACGGTAAGTTTGACTGGAATGGTATAATCAAAGAGATGGGGCAGGTTTGGCACGGTGAGATAGAGAATGACCGTGTAATAACGACGCCGCCTCATTATGCCTATCTCAAGATTGCTGAGGGCTGCAACCGTGGCTGTGCATATTGTGCAATACCTCTTATGACCGGCAAGTACCGCTCCCGCAGCCAGGAGGATATCCTGGATGAGGCACGAAGGCTGGTAGCCAAAGGCGTGAAGGAGATACAACTGATAGCCCAGGACCTTACGTATTACGGTACGGATATTGCTCATAAGCCTACGCTTGCCGAACTTGTACAGCGTATTTCTGACATACCGGGAGTGGAGTGGCTGCGTCTGCATTACGGCTATCCCAACAACTTCCCCATGGACCTGCTTCCTGTGATGCGTGAGCGCGATAACGTATGCAAGTATATGGATATAGCCCTGCAGCATATCAGTGACCCTGTGCTCAAGCGTATGCACCGCAATATCACGGCCCGGGAGACACGTGATTTCCTGGCCCGCATCCGTGAGGAGGTACCCGGAATTCACCTGCGTACCACACTGATGGTGGGTTTCCCGGGTGAGACGGATGATGATTATGCCCAGCTGCTGGATTTTGTGCGCGAGCAGCGTTTTGAGCGTATGGGCGCCTTTGCATACTGTGAGGTGGACGGGACATACTCCGCCTTACACTACAAGGATGATGTTCCAGATGAGGTAAAGCAGGCCCGCCTGTCACGCCTGATGCGTGTACAGCAGGATATATCGGCCGATATAAGTGCATCTAAGGTGGGTAAGACATTCAAGACAATGATTGACCGCCTGGAGGGTGAGTACTATGTGGGGCGTACGGAGTATGACTCACCTGAAGTTGATCCGGAGGTGCTTGTAAAGGCTGACGTTGAACTGCCTGTGGGTGAGTTCCGGAATGTAACAATAACGGAGGCCGATGCCTTTGACCTGTATGGAAAAGTAGAGACTAAATAAACTGACCTATATGAACAACAAGGAGTTTTTGACAGAATTATCCGGCAAGTGCCAGATGTCACCTGAGGTGACGGCCGGTCATGTGCAGACTCTGATTGGAGTAATGGAGAATCTCTGGAATAGCGGTGATTCAGTCAGCCTTTCAGGATTTGGTGTTCTTGAAGTGAAAAAGAAGAATGAACGTGTGTCTGTAAATCCTACTACCGGCATACGTATGCTCGTTCCGCCAAAACTTGTCCTTACGTACAAGCCCAGTTCTCTCTTAAAGGAAAAACTGAAGTAAGAAGGTGCTGCTATGGATAAGAAGATAAATCTTTCACAGCTTGCTGACCTGATGTCAGAGGCTGGCGGAATGTCAAAAGTGGCTTCAGAACAGTTTGTGAAGAACTTTTTTGACATCATATCAAAAGGTGTGCTTGATGAGGGTATTGTAAAGGTAAAGGGTTTCGGTACATTCAAACTCCTGCAGATGGAGAATCGTGAGAGCGTGAACGTAAATACCGGAGAGCGCTTTACGATAGAGGGACATCAGAAGATATCATTTACGCCCGATGCAGAGCTCAAGGAACGCATAAACAAGCCCTTCTCCGCATTTGAGACGGTTGTTATTACGGAGGAGCAGTCTGCTGAGCTCAGTGATGTAGAGATTACCAAGGAGGAGCTACCTACAGCGGAATCTGATAATGAAGAGCCTGTAAGGATAGAGGAGGAGACAGTGCCTGTTGAGACAGTGCCTGTTGAGACAGGATCTGTTGAGGCTGAATCTCCTGAGGCAGAATCCGTTGAGCCGGTTGTAGTGAACAAGCCTGAAGCAAAAGAACCACAGGTTAAGGAAATTACCCAGAAACGCGGCACACGTATATTGCTTAAAATAGTGGTTTACATACTTTCCCTTATCCTTGTGGCATGTCTTGCCTTATATCTTCTATGGCCACTTGTGGGGAAAGCATTAATCAAGTCATATGCCGACAAGTCAAAGCCGGCCGTTGAGACCATAAAACCGGTTGCAAGAGAATCCATACAG
Organism: uncultured Bacteroidales bacterium; assembly: GCA_902774275.1. Lineage (GTDB taxonomy): Bacteria > Bacteroidota > Bacteroidia > Bacteroidales > Bacteroidaceae > Colenecus. The sequence continues at coordinate 26,629 of CACYHN010000018.1, read as the reverse complement.
GTTATTGAAGAGGCAAAACTGGAAGTAGAAGAGGCCAAGCCCGTTATTGAAGAGGCTAAACCGGCCGTAGAAGAAGCCAAACCTCTAGTGGAAGAGGCAAAACCGGTAGTTGAGGCACCCAAACCTGTTGTGGCTGAGCCTAAACCTACAGCCGCAAATGATGCCCAGCCTTTCAATCTCAACCAGGAGGATCAGGCCAAGGCCCTGTCAAAGTTCACAGAGGCTGATACGGTTAACTACCGCATTGCAGGCCGTCTGGCAGTACACACCATAGAGGAGGGTGAATCACTTACTAAAATATCCAATAAGTATTACGGAACCAAGAAGCTGTGGCCTTATCTGGTCAAGTACAACAATCTTGGTTCATCTAACAGTCTGATGGTTGGAAGCAAAATAAATATACCCAGACTTGTAGCAAAGTGATAAATATGTTTAACGCTAACTGATAACAATACAATTTAAAACTTTTTAGTTCATACCCGTTTTCAAATAGTCATATATTTGGCACCAGAATCCCATGAGGGATGATTGTGAAGGACAAATGATAAATTAATCTTATGAGTGAAAATGTTGACATTAAGGAACTGAATGAGCGTATAGAAAAACAGAGCGCATTCGTTACCAACCTGATGGCCGGAATGGATCAGGTTATCGTGGGACAGAAACATCTTGTTGAATCTTTGCTGATAGGATTGCTTTCCGATGGACATATACTGCTGGAAGGTGTTCCCGGTCTTGCCAAGACACTTGCTATCAAAACTCTTGCTTCATTGATAGATGCAAGTTTCAGCCGAATACAGTTTACACCGGATCTGCTACCTGCCGATGTGGTAGGAACAATGATATATAGCCAGAAGGATGAGACATTCCTCCCCAAGAAGGGTCCGGTATTTGCCAATTTCATTCTGGCCGATGAGATTAACCGTGCTCCGGCCAAGGTACAGAGTGCATTGCTGGAAGCCATGCAGGAGCGTCAGGTGACACTGGGCGGTGAAACGTTCAGCCTACCCAAGCCTTTCCTGGTTATGGCTACACAGAACCCGATTGAGCAGGAGGGTACATATCCGCTGCCTGAGGCACAGGTGGACCGTTTCATGCTCAAGGCTGTCATTGATTATCCCAAGATTGAAGAGGAGAAGAAGATCATTCATCAGCAGATACATCATCAGATAGGTACAGTGAAACCTGTAATGAGCACAGATGATATCATTGAGGCCCGCAAGGTGGTTGACCTGGTTTATCTGGATGAGAAGATTGAGCAATATATAGCTGATATCGTGTTTGCTACACGTTATCCTGATAAATACGGACTTAAGGATATTAAGGAGCTTATCTCATTCGGCGGTTCACCGCGTGCATCTATAAACCTGGCTCTTGCAGCCCGCTCATATGCATTCATCAAGCGCAGAGGTTATGTTGTGCCTGAGGATGTACGTGCCATTGCACATGATGTGCTGCGTCACCGCATAGGCCTTACCTATGAGGCTGAGGCTACCAACGTGACCCAGGATGAACTTGTAAGCCGTATCTTGAACAAGGTTGAAGTACCTTGATCCAATTGCCTTAAAATCAGTTTGATATGGAAACAAATGAACTGATAAAAAAGGTCCGGAAAATTGAGATAAAGACTCGCGGTCTGTCCAGTAACATATTTGCCGGTCAGTACCATACCGCCTTCAAAGGTCGTGGTATGGCATTCAGTGAGGTACGTGAGTACCAGTATGGTGACGAGCCCCGTGATATTGACTGGAATGTTACTGCCCGTATGAACAAGCCTTACTCAAAGGTGTTTGAAGAGGAGCGTGAGCTTACGGTGATGCTGATGGTGGATGTCTCAAACAGCCTGAATTTCGGTACTCAGGTCATGATGAAACGTGAGATGGTTACCGAGATTGCCGCCACGCTGGCATTTGCCGCCATTGAGAACAATGATAAGGTGGGGCTTCTGTTCTTCAGTGACCGTATTGAGAAGTTCATACCGCCCAAGAAAGGCCGCAAGCATATACTTTATCTCATACGTGAACTGCTTGACTTCCAGCCGGAGAGTAATGCTACGGACATTACCGTGCCTCTGGAGTTCCTCACTGGAGCCGTAAAGAAACGTTGTACTGCATTCCTTTTGAGTGATTTCATTGATGCGCATGATTACAGGAACGCGCTTACCATTGCAAACAGTAAGCATGATATCGTAGCCATACGCGTTTATGACAGACGTATGGAGGAGCTGCCTGACGTTGGCCTCATGAAGCTGTATGATTCTGAGACGGGGCAGGAGATGTATGTTGATACCTCATCGGCAACTGTACGCAATACTCATCATAAGTGGTTTGAGGAGAATACACTGAGATGTAAGGACTATCTTACCCGCAGTCATGTGGATTCAGTGTCGGTCCGTACGGATCAGGATTATGTGAAGGCTCTGATGGGACTGTTCGCTAAACGAAATTGAGAATTGAAAATTGAAAATTGAAAATTTTTGGAGCAGCGAGAGGAGAGACTAAGCTCACTTAGGCTATCCCGAGTCGCGACAAAAATCAAAAACGAAGTTTTTAATTGAAAATTGAAACGTAGAACCTGCGTTTGAATATGATTAGAAGATTCTTTATATACCTGTTTGTCTTACTGATGCCGGTCCTGGCATCGGCCCAGAACGTTGTAGTCAAGGCAGAGGTGGACTCCATGATGATGTGGATAGGTCAGCAGACCGGACTTCACCTGGAGGTTACCTGTGATGCGGGGCAGAAGATAGACTTTCCTGCATACCGTGACACTATCGTAACCGGATTGGAGATAATACCGCCGGTCAAGACTGATACCCAGTATGTCAACAACGGGAAGCGCATGACTGTGAAACGCAGTTATACCGTAACCTGTTTTGATTCAGCCTTGATATATATAGCGCCGATTACGGTAAATGTGGACGGTAATGAGTATCAGTCCAACCGTCTGGCGCTGGCCTTCATGACTTATGATATCCCGGAGGATGAGGAGACGCAGATTTTCGGTCCTAAGGAGAATCTTAATGCGCCTGTAAGGTTTTATGAGATTAAAGGGTTGATACTGTTTGTGTTACTGGCAATAGTGACAATAATCATTGCGGTGTATCTGTTTATCAGATACCGTGATGACAAGCCTATTATCAGAAAGATAAAGATTGAACCCAAGGTTCCGGCACATGTCAGGGCAATAACTGATATAGAGGAACTGAGGCAGGCCGGAGGGCCTCACAGTGAGGATTCCAAGGGATATTACACCCAATTGACGGATATCCTGCGAGAATACATCAATGACAGGTTCGGGTTCAACGCTACGGAGATGACCTCATATGAGATTCTTGAGAAGCTTGAAGAGAGCCGTGACAGGGAGTCTCTCAGTGAGTTGAGGGATCTGCTTTCAACTTCTGATATGGTCAAGTTTGCCAAGTTCAAACCCATGCTCAATGAGAATGACCGCAATCTGGTTACTGCATTGGAGTTTGTCAATGATACCAAGATTGAGGTTCCCGAATCAGAGCTTCAACCTAAGGAGGAAGAGACTATTGTTGAGGAGAAACGCAGCAAGGAGGCGCGTATCATGCTGTTTGTGGCCGGTACGGTCACGGCTTTGGCCGGTACGTTGTTCCTTGTACTGTCCGTTTTTAAGTTGTATTATCTGTTCTTCTAAAAGAAACGAGCCATGACATTTGCAAACAGTGCATATTTGCTTTTGATGCTTCTTGTCATACCGTGCATTATCTGGTATGTGCTCAAGGTTAACAAGCGGCGTGCCACACTCTCTGTGCCTACCACATCCATGTACGGCGGTCTCAGAAAGAGTTGGAAATACTATCTTATACATGTTCCGTTTATCCTTGACATGGTGGCCATAGTCCTGCTGTCACTTATTCTGGCGCGCCCGCAGACAACAGACCGATGGCAGGATACTGAGATTGAGGGTATTGACATAATGCTATGTATGGACGTATCCACCAGTATGCTGGCTGAGGATCTCAAGCCTAACCGTATTGAGGCAGCCAAGCAGGTGGCATCGGAATTCATAAACGGACGCCCCAATGATAACATCGGTCTGACCATTTTTGCCGGTGAGGCATTTACGCAGTGCCCTATGACGGTTGATCATGCCGTTCTGCTAAATATGTTCCAGAACGTGAGCAGTGACATTGCAGCCAAGGGTATCATTGAGGACGGCACAGCCATAGGTATGGGACTGGCCAATGCCATAAGCCGCCTTAAGGACAGTCAGGCTAAATCAAAGGTTATCATACTGCTTACTGACGGTTCAAACAACCGCGGTGAGATATCGCCTATGACTGCTGCTGAGATGGCCAAGAGCTTTGGAATCAGGGTTTATACTATCGGAGTGGGTACGAATGGCACGGCGCCGTATCCGGTGCAAGGTGCATTCGGCAAGCAATATATCAATGTGGCCGTTGAGATTGACGAGAATGTGCTCCGTCAGATTGCCCAGACTGCAAGCGGTCAATACTACCGTGCTACAAGCAACAGCAAGCTGAAGGAGGTTTATGAGGAGATTGACAAACTGGAGCGCACCAAACTCCAGGTCAAGGAGTTCAGCAAGAACCAGGAGGAGTATCAGCCGCTTGCGCTGGCTCTGATACTGAGTCTTCTGCTCTCTATACTGCTAAAACAGACCGTTCTCAGAACAATACCATAAAAAAGGAGTGATTGATTATGTTCAAGTTCGCTAATCCTGAATATCTCTATCTGCTGGCGCTGGTACCGGTGCTGGTGGCACTGCATATTATATCAAACATCCGTAGGCGCAGGAAGTTGGCCGAGTATGGTGACGGAGAGCTTATTTCACAACTCATGCCCGATGTCTCAACCATACGTCCCAATATCAAGTTCTGGCTGCTGTTCTCAGCATATACGCTGTGCTGTTTCCTGCTGGCCAGACCGCAGTTCGGTTCCAAACAGGAGACCGTAACAAGAAAGGGCATTGAGACAGTCATAGCCTTGGATATATCAAACTCCATGCTGGCTGATGATGTTGCTCCCAACCGTCTGGAGAAATCCAAGCGCATCATCTCAAACCTGGTTGACCAGTTCAAGGATGACAAGATAGGCCTGATAGTATTTGCCGGTGATGCTTTCGTGCAGTTGCCCATTACGAGTGATTTCATATCGGCCAAGGTATTTCTGAATACCATATCACCAGCGTTGATAACGCGACAGGGAACGGATATCAAGACAGCCATTGAGTTGGCCACCCGTAGCTTTACTCCTAATGAAGGGATAGGTAAGGCTATAATAGTGATTACCGATGGTGAGAACCACGAGGGTGGGGCTGAGGAGGCCGCTAAGGCCGCAGCTGAGAAGGGATACATGGTATATGTCCTGGGAGTTGGCCTGCCGTCAGGTTCACCCATTCCGGGTGAGCGTAGCGGTGATTTCCGCAGGGATAAGGATGGCAATGTGGTGGTAACACGTCTCAATGAGGAGATGTGCCGCAAGATAGCTGCCGCCGGTAATGGCGTATATTTCTATGTGGATAACTCAAATGCTGCCCAGAAGGCACTCCAGACGGAGCTTGACAAACTGGCCAAGGCCGATGTGGAGACCACCGTATATACTGAGTATGATGAGCAGTTCGGGATAATAGCCTGGATGATTCTGATTATCCTGCTGCTTGAGATATTCATTTGTGAGAGCCGTAACCCGCGGCTAAGGAATTTCAGTCTTTTCAAAACTGAAGAGGAGGAGAAAGGAATATGAAAAAGGTAGTTTTGATGATTTGTATGATAGCTGCGTCTATGACCGGTGCTTTTGCACAACGGTCAGACCGCTCATTTATACGTAAGGGAAACCGTATGTTTGAGGACAGTCTGTTCATAAAGGCTGAGGAGAACTACCTCAAGGCTGTAGATATGAATCCTGAATTGTATGAGGGTACATATAACCTGGGCAATTCATATACTGCACAGCAAAAACCCAATGAGGCGGTTGAGCAGTACCGTAAGACGGCCAATGCCCTTGAGTTGAAGAAAAAGGAGCTGATGGAAAATCCTGAGTCAAGCCCCAAGGAGCTGAACAGATGCAAGGAGGACCTGGCCAAGACATATCATAACACCGGCGTGGTTTACCACATGTGTGAGCAGTATGACAAGGCTGTGGAATCATATAAGCAGGCTCTGCGTAACAATCCACAGGATGATGAAACCCGTTATAATCTGATTCTGGCTCAGCGTATGCTCCAACAGCAGCAACAAGACCAGCAGCAGCAACAGGATCAGAATAAGGATCAACAACAGCAGGATCAGCAGCAACAACAGCAGGATCAGCAGCAACAGCAGCAGGATCAACAGCAACAACAGCAAGATCAGCAGGATCAGCAGCAACAGGAACAAGAGCAGCAGGAACAGCAACAGGATATGTCGCAGGAGAATGCCGAGCAGATTCTGGAAGCTGCCATGCAGGATGAAAAGGATGTCCAGGAGCGTGTTCAGGAACAGCTCATGAAGGTCCAGCCCAAGAAACCTTTGGAAAAAGATTGGTAATATGAATATATCGGAAAAGACAAGAAGACTACTTTTACCCGCGGTCATGCTAATTCTGCTGACCGGAGTAAAGGCTGTTGCCCAGGACGCCACTTTTACTGCCCAGGCCCCGCAGGCCGTGGTAATAGGCGAGCGTTTCAGGATAACATACAAGATTAATACACGCGATGCCAAGGAGTTCCGTGCTCCGGACATGAAGAGCATCAATATCTTGAGTGGCCCCAACACATCGACATCATCAAGCACTTCCATTTACAATGGCCAGGTAACTAGCACATATACACTGACCTATACCTACGTTGCCGTAGCAACTGAAGTGGGTGATGTCTCACTTGATGGCGCTACTATAAAGGCCAATGGCAAGCAGCTGACATCAAACAAACTGACAATCAAGGTTTTGCCGCCTGACCAGGCGTCATCTCAGCAGCAGAGCCAGGGGCAGGGGAGTGGACAGGCTCGTCAGCAACAGTCATCAGGTCAGTCCTCAACGGCAGGAAGCGGTGAAGACCTTTTTATGCTTGCCACTGTTGACAAGACTACTGTATATGAGCAGGAGGCTCTTTTGCTTACATTCAAGATTTATAAACTGCCGTCTGTTGATTTGCAGACCATGAGCAGCAAGATGCCTGACCTCAAAAACTTCCATGTTCAGGAGGTGGAGCTCCCGCAGCAGAAAGAGTTCAATCTGGAACATTACAACGGCCGTAACTACCAGACTATGGTATGGCTTCAGTATGTTCTGTTCCCGCAGCATTCAGGAGAGCTGGAGATACCGGCTACACCGTTTGAGGGTGTTGTGGCACAGCGTGTTGAGAACAGGAGCAATGACGTGTTTGACATGTTCTTCAACTCCTCCCGATATGTTGAGGTCAAGAGAGATTTGACCACCCGTAATATCAAGATAAATGTAAAGCCGCTTCCACAGGGCAAGACAAACTCATTCTACGGCGGAGTGGGTGACTTCAACATCAGTTCAACCATAAGCAGTACGGATGTTACAGCCAATGATGCCGTAACCGTACGTGTAATATTGTCCGGTACGGGTAACCTCAAACTGGTCAAGACCCCTGAGATTAAGTTCCCGCAGGACTTTGACATATATGATCCCAAGGTTGAGAACAAATATACCATCAAGGGCGGCCGTCAGACCGGAAACAAGGTTTATGAATACCTTGCAATACCCCGTCACGCCGGCCAATACACCATTCCGGCGCTGGAGTTCCAGTATTTTGATCCCAAGAGCGGCAGTTACAAAACCGTCAAGACTGATGAATATACACTGAACGTAGCCAAAGGGCAGGGGGGAGGAGAGTCACAGACATCGGTATCATACGTAAACAAGGAGGATCTCAAGTTTGTAGGTCAGGATGTACGTTTCCATTCAACTTCGGTTATGCTTAAATCTACTGATGTACAGTTCTTTGGCTCATTCCTGTTCTACCTCTGTCTTGTGTTGCCGCTGGTAATCCTGCTGGTTCTGGTTGTGATTTCACGTAAACGTATTGCTGACAGTGCCAATGCAGCCAAGGTTAAAGTCAAGAAGGCCAGTTCTGTAGCTACCAAACGTCTTAAGGTGGCCCGGAAACTGATGAAGGAGGGCCGTAAGGATGATTTCTATGATGAAATGATGCGTGCCTTGCTGGGTTATTTTGGCGATAAGCTGGCTATACCTGTGGCAGAACTCTCAAAGGATAACATTGAGGCCGAGCTGAAACGCAGGAATGTATCTGATGAGCCTGTCAAACTGGTTATAGGCCTGTTGGATGACTGTGAGTTTGCCCGATATGCTCCAGGCGATGAATCCGGCAAGATGGACCGTCTGTATGAGCAGGCCGTAAGCGTTATCGGGCAGATTGAAGGCTCTATTAAATAAATTGGAAAAATGAAGAAGATATTAGCTATTATATTGATGGTTCTTCCGGTGCTGGGAATGGCACAGGAGAATGATGGAATGATGAGTCTTGTAGCTGATTCAGCCAGTGCATCGCGCATATATACTCTGTCAGATGCCGACAGCGCATATATTCAGGGTGACTACCTTACTGCTATAGGTATATATGAGTCAATCATTGAAAATCAGGGCGTTAATGCTACCTTATATATGAATCTGGGCAACTGCTGGCTTAAACGTGATGAGGTTGCCAAGGCAATTCTGTGTTATGAGCGTGCATATCTGATAGATCCGTCTGATCCTGATATCAAGTTCAATCTGGAGCTGGCACGGACCAAGACTGTAGATAAGGTAAATCAGGTAAACCAACTCTTTATTGTAGTGTGGTTTAAGAAGCTTCTTGCGGTTCTTGACGTGAATGGATGGGCCATTATGACGGTTATCCTGTTTGCTGCAGCCATACTGTTTACCGGAGTCTTACTGTTCTCCAAGAAACGCGCCCTGCGTAAAATATCTTTTTCTTTTAGCGTATTTTTCTTGCTTTTGTCCATTTTATCTTTTATCTTCGCTACAACGCAGATGGGAAATATCCGGAACCGTGACACGGCAATAATCATGTCACCGAGTGTTACGGTCAAGAGTACACCCACCGGCAGCGGTACAGACCTGTTTATCATTCATGAGGGACGTAAGGTTCAGATACTGGATTCTTCAATGAAAGAGTGGGTTGAGATAAGGCTTGAGGATGGCAATACAGGTTGGGTACCGGTTAATGTAATGGAAATCATTTAACCACAATGGAATGACTGAAGCACAGGGTCTCATAGAGACAGACAGATTGGCCACGCTGTCAGTAAATGGCAGCGACTCCCTTTTCTGGGATGGTGTGGCCAATTTATTTACTTCAGTCATTGTGTGGGTTCCTCTTGCTCTTGCTGCTATACTCCTTATAATAAGGAATGTAAATCCTAAAAGAGTGCTTTTTGTGCTTTTGATGGTGGCTCTCACCATATTGTTGTGTGACCAATTGTCATCATCAGTATTCAAACCGCTGTTCCACAGGCTTAGACCTACGCGCGATCCCTTTATTTTGAATATGGTTGATACCGTAAATGGCTATCGTGGAGGACTTTACGGCTTTTTCTCAGGCCATGCAGCCAATTCATTCGGCCTGGCCGCATTGTTTATTTGGCTTGTAAGGGACAGACTGTTCAGTCTGTTTGTGGGAACTTGGGCTATAATCAACGCATTGATAAGAACTTATCTTGGCGTACATTTTATAGGTGACATACTTGTAGGTGCCATTGCAGGTAGTCTGATAGGCAGTTTTACCTATTGGTTGTACTTACTTGTGTCCCGTAAAGACCGGGATTATCTTAGTGTGCACAGGTCCAGCTTGTTATATACAAAGTCCGGATTTATGCGCAATGATGTGTTTATTTTCCTGTGTGTACTTTTTGGTACATACTCGGTAATATTGATTGGAGCATGTTTTGTAAATTGAAAATTTATTTGATAATAACCTAATTTTAATGCTTATGACCAGATTAATCACATTCAATGAACTGCGCCAGATCAAGGCGCAACTTCCAGAGGGCAGTATCCACAGAATTGCCAATGAGCTGAATCTCGATGTAGAGACTGTTAGAAATTTCTTTGGAGGTACAGACTACAAGAAAGGTTCAGCAGTAGGTTTCCATATTGAGCCGGGACCAAACGGCGGTTGCGTTGTTCTGGATGATACGACAGTTCTGGATAGAGCTCTTGAAATCATTGCAGAAAGCAAGAAGTAAATTGAAAATTGAAAATTGAGAATTGAAAATTGTAGAAAAGGTTCGGAATAATTTCCGAACCTTTTCTAATGTCGCGGGTTATCACGCAGGTTTATTATCACGCAGGTGCCTGTAATTTTCAATTTTCAATTCTCAATTTTCAATTTGCAAAATTGTTTATCAATTTTGCATAATAACTATTATGTTAAATAGGAAAAATTAAATAGAAATAACCTCCTCTCCTGACAGAGAAAAAATAAACTGCCGGAGGAAATCCGGCAGTTTATAATTATGTAAGGATTGAAATTAGATTGAAATTATTCACCGATGAGTTTCTCGATATCTTTCATCTCCTTGGCCATCTCCAACTTATAATATATCTGATAAAGCAATGGCCCCCATTTCCTCATATCATTTGGCAAAAGTTCTCTCCACTGTTCTGCGTAAGGAAGAGCATCTTTGTAGATTTCCTTCTCTTGAGCTTTTGCCTTCTTGTATTCAGCTGATTTATAGTTGTAGTTAAGTTCCTTTTCTTTTGCGTCCATGAAGTTCTGAGCCTTATGCATTATGCAAAGACCCAGGTTATTGTATGCATCGCTTAATGAATTATCTTTCTCAACGGCAATCTTGTACTGCTCAATAGCCTTGTCATAATCATCACTCTGCTGAGCGACATAACCGAGAACGTAATAGTTGTAAGCTTTTTCAGGATCAGCCTCTACCATCTCCTTGGCAAATTTCTCCATCTCAGCCATATTGTTCCTCTGGCTGTAGTAGTTGAGTAGCTTACCATAGTACCATTCATGGGTAGGATATTTGATAAGACCGGCCTTAAGAGACTTGAGCCAGTTTACGGTGTCACCCATGTGGCCGTAGCTCTCGCAGATGAACTCTGTGGCGTCCTCACCGTATTCATCATCATTCTGGGCTGTCTGTGAGTACTTAAGGCAGTCCTCCCATCTCTCAAGCTGGTAAGCTGCGAGTGCCGGGAAATATGAGTATTTTACGCCATTCTCATTCCATACAGCATCGCTCTCTCTGAAATCAGCAAAATCCTCTCTTTGGGCAATTGTGTAATACTTGTCAAAGAATTTGAAGGCTGTGGCGGGGTCGTTATGATGCATGAAATAGTGAACACCGGCAGTAATCATCTGATTCAGGTTGCGGTGTATGAAACTTGGGAACAGGCGGTTTCTTGCCTCATTTGATGTCTTACCCTTCTCATTGGGAATCTGCTGCAGAGAGTCTGCTCTGAGGGTGAATGTAATCATCTTGTCCAGATAATCATACAAGGCTGTAGTGTCATATTTTACACCCGCATTGTATGTCTTGATGCTCTCCTGATTGTAGAAATACTCATATATTATAGCTGCTTCATACCATGTCTGATCCCAATCCTTCAGCAGAGGGTTCTTCATAGCGTCATCTATGAGTTTCTTGGCATGCCTCTTATCAGGAACATCATCGCGTTCCATATCATCTCTAGCCTCCTTAACGGTCTTCTGGGCAGCCTTGGTGGCTTTCTTCAGCTCTTTCTCAGACATCTGAGCATAGGATGCGCATGACACTCCAAGAGCTGCAATCAAAACAAATATAAGTTTCTTCATGTTGAAAAAATGTTATAGGTTTTACATTATTAATATATCAAACTTAATTGGTTGTTAAAATCACTCGGTTACAGGTGCTTCTGGGGCCGATTCTGAGGTACTAGCCTCCCCACCCTCTACGGGTTCTTCCTCAATAGGTTCACTGTCAACCTTGCAAATGGAGCCGATCTGGTCATTGCGTTTCTCCAGATTAATGAGCCTTACGCCCTGTGTGGCACGTCCCATCACGCGGAAATCAGATACGCTGACACGCAGTGTAATGCCGGATTTGTTGATGATAACCAGGTCATTGTCATCCGTAACAGCCTGAATTGAAACTAGTTTGCCAGTCTTGTCAGTAATGTTCAGAGTCTTGACGCCCTTGCCGCCACGGTTGGTCTTGCGGTAATCCTCAATCTCAGAACGTTTTCCGTAGCCTTGCTCTGATACAACCATGATGGTCTCCTCTGGCTGCTCATCGACAGCAATCATGCCTACTACCTGGTCCTCACCGTCTTCATCAAGAGTCATGGCGCGGACACCTGTTGATGTGCGTCCCATGGAGCGTACAGTGCTCTCATTGAAACGTATGGCGCGTCCGTTGCGGTTTGCTATGATTATCTCCTTGTTGCCGTCAGTAAGCAATACGTTGATTACCTTGTCACCATCGTTCAGGTTGATGGCGTTGATGCCATTCTGGCGCGGACGTGAGTAATCCTGGAGTATGGTCTTCTTGATTACGCCGTTCTGTGTGCAGAATACCAGGTAATGATTTGATGTGAACTCAACATCACCAAGGTTCTTGATTGCAATATAAGCGTTTACGGCATCATCAGGCTCAATGTTGAGCATATTCTGGATAGCACGGCCCTTTGATGTCTTGCCGCCCTCCGGGATGTCATAAACCTTAAGCCAGTAGCAACGTCCCTTCTGTGTGAAGAATAGTATGTAGTTGTGTGTGGTTGCTGTGAATATGTGCTCAATGAAATCCTCATCACGCTTGTCACTGCCGCGGGATCCTACTCCACCCCTGCCCTGCAGACGGTACTCCGTAAGGGCTGTGCGCTTGATGTAACCCAGATGTGACATTGTGATGATCATTGGCTCATCGGCATAGAAGTCCTCAGGATTGAACTCCTCACTTGCATATACTATCTCTGTCTTACGCTCGTCGCCGTATTTGTCTATGATAGCCTGCATCTCATCCTTGATGACCTGCTTGCATTTCTCAGGATCATCCAGAATGCTCTGGAGTTCCTCTATGCGAGCCATAACCTGATTGTACTCATCGTGGAGCTGATCCTGCATAAGTCCGGTAAGCTGACGCAGACGCATGTCTACGATGGCTTTAGCCTGGATCTCATCCAGTCCGAAGCGGTCCATGAGGTTCTGTATGGCATCGTTAGGTGTTTTGGCTGCCTTGATGATCTGTATAACCTCATCAATGTTATCAGATGCAATGATCAGACCTTCAAGTATATGAGCGCGTTTCTTAGCCTCCTCAAGATCAAACTTGGTACGGCGTATAACCACTTCATGACGATGATTGATGAAGCACTTGATCAGATCACGCAGATTGAGGCATTTGGGGCGTCCCTTTACAAGGGCAATGTTGTTTACACCAAATGATGTCTGCAGCGCGGTCATCTTGAACAGCTTGTTCAGTACCACACCTGCGTTGGCGTCACGCTTAACGTCTATGACGATACGCATACCCTCGCGGTCCGACTCGTCATTAACGTTGCTTATACCCTCAATCTTCTTATCTGTAACAAGTTCTGCGATGAACTTGATGAGTTCTGCCTTATTAACGCCGTATGGAATCTCGGTAACAACGATCTTGTCATGCTGCTCGCCGGCCTCGATCTCAGTCTTGGCACGCATGATAACGCGTCCGCGACCGGTCTCATAAGCCTCACGTACGCCGCTGATGCCATAGATATATGCGCCTGTGGGGAAATCAGGAGCCTTGATGTACTGCATCAGCTCATCGACCGTGATGTCAGGATTATCCACCATGGCCATGCAACCGTTCAGTACCTCTGTCAGGTTGTGAGGCGGCATATTGGTGGCCATACCTACGGCGATACCTGATGAGCCGTTTACCAAAAGGTTAGGTATTGTGGCCGGAAGAACCGTAGGCTCCTCCTCCTTGTTGTCATAGTTGGGAACAAAGTCAACGGTGTTCTTGTTGATGTCCTGCATCATCTCCTCACCTATCTTGCGCAGGCGGACCTCGGTATAACGCATGGCAGCCGGGCTGTCACCGTCTATGGAACCGAAGTTACCCTGTCCGTCAACTAGAGGATAACGCATTACCCATTCCTGTGCCAGACGCACAAGAGCACCATATACTGATGAGTCACCATGAGGATGGAAGTGTCCTAGTACGTCACCTACCGTACGGGCCGATTTGCGGTATCCCTTATCGGATGTGTTGCCGTCACGCATCATGCTGTAGAGTATGCGGCGGTGTACCGGTTTAAGTCCGTCACGTGCATCCGGGAGAGCTCTGGCCACGATTACTGACATTGAATAGTCAATGTAAGAGGACTTCATCTCCTCCTCAATGTTTACCTTGATAATTCTGTCCTGATTTTCCAATTTCTTTATTGTTTTAAGGCTTTTACAATGCTTTTTTTTAAGCACCCAAAATTACTCTAAAAATACTTTATAAGCAACTTTACGCGCGTATTTTTAAGACTCTGTTGAAAAGATTTAGGCAAGTAACATCGGACTTTATGGCATAACCTTATGATTGGCACGTGATTTGCCTTATCTTTGTACCGTGTTATGGTTTCCGGACCGTAACAAAAGCATAAAAAGAACAGAATGGAGAACAAGATATCTGATAAACTGAATTCAATCCTGTCACTCTGCAAAGAGGAGGCTGAAAGGCTCTCTTACTCTGAGGTTATGCCTGAACATCTGCTTCTGGGCATGATACGTGACGGCAGCAACAAGGCCGTTGAATTGCTTACAGGGATGGGTGTTGACCTCAATGAACTCCGCTATAAGCTTGAGACTTCACAATCCGGGCAGGATATCCAGACTGACAAGGTTCCTATTGAGCGTATAGCTCTTTCCGTGATAGTGACAAGGTTGCTTAAGATCAGTATGCTTGAAGCCAGGCTCCAGCACAAGGAGGTGGCCGATGCAGAGCATCTGTTGCTTGCCATTGTCCGTGACCGCTCAAGCAATACTGCTAACATACTTGACTCATATAATGTAAATTATCGTAGTCTTCTTGAACAGTTGAACGGTAGTTCCGCTGATATTAAGATGGGTATGGGGCTTACCAATGATGAGGATGATGATGAAGATGAGGATACACCTTCCGCTCCACAGAGCACCAAGGGCGGAAAGACTGCCACGACAGCACGTTCAGGCAGCGCTACGCCGGTTTTAGACAGCTTCAGCACGGATATGACACAGTCTGCCTTGGAGGGTAAACTGGATCCTGTCGTAGGCCGCGAAAAGGAGATTGAACGTCTGGCGCAGATACTTACTCGCCGCAAGAAGAACAACCCTATCCTGATAGGTGAACCCGGTGTAGGTAAAACTGCTATTGTTGAGGGTCTTGCACAGCGTATCGTACAACGCAAAGTGTCACGTATGCTGTTTGGCAAGCGTATCCTTGCACTTGACATGGCGGCTGTCGTAGCCGGTACAAAATACCGCGGACAGTTTGAGGAAAGACTCCGCTCAATCATTCAGGAATTAAAGAAAAATCCTGACATCATACTGTTTATTGACGAGATACATACCATTATAGGTGCCGGTTCGGCTCCCGGTTCTATGGATGCTGCTAATATGCTCAAACCCGCCCTTTCACGCGGTGAGGTGCAGTGCATAGGTGCAACCACGGTTGATGAATACCGTAAGTCTATTGAAAAGGACGGTGCGTTGGAGCGCCGCTTCCAGAAGATTCTTGTGGAGCCTACCACAGCAGATGAAACGCTCCAGATTCTGGAGAACATAAAGGGTCGATATGAAGAGCACCATAATGTGACATTTACTCCTGATGCACTCAAGGCATGTGTCAGCCTGGCTCAACGATATATTACAGACCGTGCATTCCCTGACAAGGCCATCGATGTGATGGATGAGGCCGGTTCACGCACTCATTTGTCTAACCTCTCCGTTCCCAAGGAGATTGAGGATAAGGAGCATCAGATAGACTTTACACGTGAAGGAAAGAATGATGCCGTGACCCGTCAGGATTTTGAACTTGCTGCCCGTTTCCGTGATCAGGAGAAGGTGCTGGAGGGTGAACTTGAGCAGATGCGCAAGGATTGGGAGCAGTCCCTTAAGAGTCACCGCGAGACGGTTGATGAGGAGAGCATTGCTACCGTAGTCTCCATGATGAGCGGCATCCCCGTACAGAAGATAGCCCGTGAGGAGGGTGAAAGGCTGAAAGGTCTGGCCCCTGCCCTTAAGTCAAAAGTCATAGCTCAGGATTCAGCGATAGACCTGCTTGCAAGAGCAATACGCCGTAGTCGTGTCGGATTGAAAAATCCCAACAAGCCCATAGGCTCGTTCCTGTTCCTCGGACCTACCGGTGTAGGTAAGACACTCCTTGCCAAGGAACTTGCCGAGCAGATGTTCGGCACCAGTGACGCATTGATCCGCGTGGATATGAGTGAGTTCATGGAGAAATTCGCCGTGTCACGCCTGGTGGGTGCGCCTCCGGGATATGTGGGATATGAGGATGGCGGCCAGCTCACTGAGAAAGTACGCCGTAAGCCCTACTCCATCATCCTTCTTGATGAGATTGAAAAGGCACATCAGGATGTGTTCAATATACTGCTTCAGGTGATGGATGAAGGCCGTCTGACTGACAGTGAGAGCCGTACGGTTGATTTCCGCAATACCATTATCATAATGACGTCCAACCTGGGCTCACGCCAGATTCAGGAGTATGGCCGCGGAATAGGTTTCTCCACGTCCGATGCCGGAACAGACCTGGCCCGTCAGGATATCATCCGCAAGGCACTGAACAAGTCATTTGCACCGGAATTCATAAACCGTATAGATGAGATTATCACCTTCAATCAGCTTGACCGTGAAGCAGTTGGGCGTATTGTAGAAATAGAGCTTGCACAGTTGGCCTCAAGGATGGAAGGAATGGGCTATACCCTGTCTGTTACCGACGGAGCAAAATCATTCCTGGCAGACAAGGGCTACAGCCGTGAATATGGCGCCCGTCCGCTCAAGCGTGCCATCCAGAACTATGTTGAGGATAAACTGGCAGAGGTGATGATAGACGGTGAGTGCCCTGCAGGTTCAAGCCTCTCTGTAGAGGCTAATGCTGATAATACAGACCTTACAGTCACTGTAGGGACCAAATGATTTGACATAGAGTCACAACAGGACTCATGTTCAGCCAAAATGTCAGTCGGGAAACCGTCTGGCATTTTTGTTGTATTGTATAGGCCAAAAGAAAAACAAATAAAAACAGAATAAGATATGCAGAAAGGTACAATCGGGGTAACGACAGAGAACATCTTCCCCATCATCAAACAGTTCCTTTATAGTGACCGTGAGATTTTCTTGCGTGAGATAGTATCAAATGCAGTTGATGCAACCCAGAAACTCAAGACACTTGCCTCCAAGGGTGATTTCAAGGGTGAGATGGGTGACCTTACAGTTCATGTAACCGTCAATAAGGACAATATCACTGTAAGTGACCGCGGTATCGGTATGACCGCCGCTGAGATTGACAAGTATATCAACCAGATAGCATTCTCCGGCGCCAATGATTTCCTTGAGAAATATAAGAATGATGCCAACGCCATCATCGGCCATTTCGGACTCGGTTTCTACTCTGCTTTTATGGTATCAAAGAAGGTAGAGATAATCACCAAGTCATATCAGGATGGTGCTCAGGCTGTTAAATGGAGCTGTGACGGATCACCTGAATTCCAGCTCTCTGACAGTGACAAGGCTGACCGTGGTACAGATATAATCCTTTATCTGGATGATGACAGCAAGGAATACCTGCAGGAGAACACCATTCAGGGCCTGCTTAAGAAATACTGCCGATTCCTGCCCGTTCAGATATCCTGCGGCAAGAAGAAGATTTGGAAAGACGGCAAGGAGGTTGATACAGAAGAGGATAACATCGTCAACAATGTGGAGCCGCTTTGGACCAAGACCCCAAGCGAACTTAAGGATGAGGACTACAAGGGTTTCTATCGCGAACTCTACCCCATGCAGGAAGAGCCCATGTTCTGGATACATCTGAACGTGGATTTTCCCTTCCACCTTACTGGTATCCTTTACTTCCCCAAGATCAAGACCAATCTGGATCTTCAGAAGAACCGTATTCAGCTATACTGCAATCAGGTGTTCGTCACGGATTCCGTAGAGGGCATAGTTCCGGATTTCCTTACCCTACTCCATGGCGTGATTGACTCACCGGATATTCCGCTTAACGTGTCGCGTTCATATCTGCAGAGTGATTCAAACGTAAAGAAGATATCAGGTTACATCACCAAGAAGGTTGCCGACCGCCTTACATCAATCTTTAAGAATGACCGTAAGGAGTTTGAACAGAAGTGGGATGACGTCAAGCTCTTCATCAATTACGGAATGCTCACTGAGGAGGATTTCTACAGCAAGATGGAGAAGGTGGCCCTCTTCAAGGATACTGACGGCAAGTACTTTACCTTTGATGAGTACAAGAAACTCATTGAGGCTAATCAGACTGATAAGAACAAGAGCCTCATCTATCTGTACGCCACTAATAAGGAGGAGCAGTACGGCTACATTGAGGCTGCCAAAAACAAGGGTTACAGCGTATTGCTGATGGATAACCAGCTTGATGTACCTGTAATAGGCATGTTGGAGCAGAAATTCGGTAACAACAGCCGATTCCAAAGGGTTGACAGTGACTCTGTTGACAACCTGATTGCCAAGGAAGACAATAAACCTGTGGATCTGCCTGCCGGCCAGCTGCGCATGATAACAAAGGTGTTCAGCAGCCAGATGCCCAAAATTGAGAAGGCCGATTTTCATGTTGACGCACAATCTCTTGGTGAGTCATCACTACCTGTCATGATAACATGCAGCGAGTATATGCGCCGTATGAAAGATATGGCAGCAATCCAGCCCGGCATGAATTTCTACGGTGATATGCCCGATATGTACACCGTTATACTTAACAAGGATCACAAACTGATCAAGAAGGTTCTTGAGGATGCCGGTGCAGCATGTGACAGCAAGGTTAAGCCTGAGGATGACAAGCTGAACAGTCTCAAGGAGCGTCAGGCAGAACTCCGTAAGGCTCGTGAGGGCAAGAAGGATGAGGATGTACCCCAGGCTGAGAAGGATGAGATGAAGGATATTGACGGTAAGATTTCAGAGGCAGAGAACGCCATCTCAAATATCTATTCTGAATATGCTGCCGGCAACAAGGTGGTACATGAACTCATAGATCTGGCTCTCCTGCAGAACGGAATGCTTAAGGGTGAGGCTCTGGCTGCATTCATCCGCCGTAGCGTGGAACTTATCTGATTTTATACTCATTTTATATGAAAAAGGGCACTGAGAGTTCATCAGTGCCTTTTTTTTGATATATTTGCAAAAGAGCAAATCACACTTATGTTTAAAAGGGCTTGCATATCGTTGATAATCACATTGCTGTCGCTGTCTTTTTCTGCCAGCGCCCAAAAGGTGGGTCTGGTTCTGAGCGGTGGTGGAGCCAAAGGTATGGCTCATATCGGTGTGATACGTGCTCTTGAAGAAAACGGGATACCGATTGATTATGTAGCAGGTACATCCATGGGAGCTGTTATAGGTTCACTTTATGCCATGGGTTATTCTCCTGATGAGATGGAGGCTCTTATACGTTCTGATGAATTTACCAAATGGTACCTGGGTACCAAGGACATGGATTATCAGTTCTATTTCAAGCAGAATCCTCCTACTCCCTCATTCCTTTCAGCCCAGATTGCCATCAAGGATTCCATGACTGTTATCCGGCCTATGGTAAACAGCGTGGTTGATCCGCTGCAGATGAATCTGGCCTTCGTCGATGTTTTTGCCGGTGCGTCGGCCGCATGTGAGAAGGATTTCAACAATCTGCTGGTGCCGTTCCGTGCGGTGGCATCGGATGTATTCAACAAGAACTCCATCGTGCTTTCCAAGGGCGATTTAGGTGATGCAGTACGCGCATCAATGTCATTCCCGTTTGTATTCCGCCCCATCAGGATTGATTCCATAATTGCCTATGACGGAGGCATTTATGATAACTTTCCTGTAGATGTTATGGTCCGGGATTTCAATCCGGATTTTATTGTAGGAAGTGTCGTAGCAGTTGCCCCCGGAGAGCCTGTGGTGGAAATCCCTGATGATTATGACCTCATGGGCCAGGTGCGTAGCATGATAGTACAGAAGAGTGACTACAGTCTTGACCCCAAGTTGGGCGTAAAAGTGGAATTCAATCTGAGCAGTGTAGGATTGCTTGATTTCCAGAAGATTGATGAAGTATCAGAATTGGGATACAGAAACACAATGCAACTTATGGATTCCATCAAGTCAAGGGTAACGGTCCGTGTAGATACCATTCAAATTCAAAACCGTCGCAAGGAGTTCAAGAAAAAGATTCCTGAGTTGGTGTTCAATGAGGTTGATGTAAACGGCGTAAACCGTGCGCAGAAACGCTACATTCAGAAAGAGCTTAAGGCTACTGACGGCTCTTTTGATTTTGAGGATTTCAAATCAGGTTATTTCAAACTTCTTTCTGATGATGCCATAAGTGAGATTATTCCAGGTACCGATTATTCTGAATCAGATTCTACATTCAAGCTAAACCTAAACGTCAAGCTTGATGATCATCCTACATTCAGTCTTGGCGGCGGACTCTCTACCTCCGTTTCAAGCCAGCTGTACGGGTCAGTCTCATATAACCATATAGGTGACGCATCAGAGTCATATCTGCTTGAGGGACAGTTGGGAAGATCATACAATAACGCGCAATTACTCACCCGTATAGACATGGCCACCCAGATTCCCATGTCATTCTCCATTCAACTTGCATATAACGACATGAACTATTTCCGTTCAGAAGCATTTATTTTCTCTTCTGATAAGTTCATGCCGGCGTTAAACAAGGCTGAGGAGTATTTTGTAAAGTTCAAGATATCACGTCCTTTCCTGAATAACTATAAGGCCGTTTTCTCATTCGGATTGGCTCAGCATAATGATTTCTATTCACAGTCAAGCAATGTTGACCTCAGGAACTTCAAGTATGACTGTAGCCGGCATAACATGTTGGGCGGCTCTGTCACATTCACAGGCAATACATTAAATTCCATCCAGTATCCCACAAGCGGTCAATCTGCTACTATCCGCGCATTCATAGGAACGGAGAATGACCTCTTCAAGCCCATGAATGAAAGTGTTGATAACCATTCTGCTGACCGTTCATGGCTCCAACTTAAAGCCAATCTGGAGCAATACATAAGGATGTCAAACCATTTCTCATTGGGAACATTGCTGGAAGCATTCTACTCATCAAGAAACTTCTCTGCCAATTATCAGGCTACCATGATGCAGGCCGGTCATTTCAGGCCTACAGTAAACAGCCAGTTCCAGTTTGATCCTGATTTTGCCGCCAATGCCTATCTTGCAGCAGGAATAAAGCCCATATGGGTGATAAACAACGTCTTCCATATTCGCTCAGAGGCCTATTGGTTCCAGCCTATACGTCCCATAAAGGTTGTTGACGGTGAAGCTGTTTTCGGTAAACTCTTGTCCGGTACACAGCTTATGGGTGAACTGAATTTTGTGGCGCAATACCAGAAAATCTCATTCAATGCATTTGTGGATCTGTCCACATCCAATAGCAATCCCTATATGTTTGGCATCACTCTTGGTATCCTTATGCCAAACGAGTGGTTCCTTGAATAACGTTAGATTTCCTGGCTGGCTTGTGCCTCCTCCCTCTTTCCCTTAAGCCATAAGGAAGGTGATGTTCCTGTCACTTTTTGGAATTGCCTGTAAAAGGTAGAACTGCTAATATAACCGCATGAGTATTCCACATTCTTTGATGACTCTCCCTTGAGAAGCAGTTCCTGGGCATATTCAATCCTGGCATTGTTCACATAATCAGAGAATGATTTACCGCTGAACTGCCTTACGGCAAGTGAAAGGTAGGTGCGGTTTGTGCCCAGTCTCTGAGCCAGGTCTATCAGGTTCAGGTCAGGCTCAAGGAAAACCTTCTCCTCATTCATGAGCCGTTCCAGGTTCTTCCAGCAGTTGGTTATGGTAAGCTCCTGACGATTCTCCAGATAAACGGCTCCCTTGGCCTGTTTGCCGGAATCACCTTTCTCAAGTATTTGCCTGATATCCACTGCACTATAGTCGATGCTGAAAGCCAGCAACGTGAGTGCAAACTGGTAAAAGAAAGTGATGAAAATAAGAACCAGCTTGTTAAGGTTCACGCTTTGCTGGTAATCAGGTGAAGCCTCTCTGAGCAATACCACCAGTGCACCTATCGCCGTAAGTATAGATATCGTCCTGGCTTGTGTGACTGATCGGCCACTATTGGATGAGAAATAATCATTTACTGTATCCTCATATTTATACAGGAACCAGCAGCACCATAACAACACTCCTGCCTCAAACCAGAATGCCACAGTCCTGGCCATGTGATAACATGTGTACCCCATTATGGTGAGCTTAGTGTCATTGTTCAGAAGGCTGGATTCATTCAGTATGACGCTATTGTGTATCCTCTGCAGAGAATCATGGCTTGCTCCCAGATATACTATCAGGAAAAGTGCCGTGATGGTTACCATTGGAATAAATACGACAGAATCCTTAAGGGTTATTCCTTTAAGGTTGGCCAGTTCAATGGTAAACAGGTAAAACAACGGAGCATATGCCATGCTTACTATGATATATACAGGCCATGTCCACACCATATGGCATTTGTCAGGGTTGAACAGCTGTGAATATACCAGCATACGCGTACTCCAAACTATCTGGATGGCTACAAGAAGCCAGTGACATTTATTCTTTTTCTGTTTGAAAAGCGCTATTGAGAGTGCACATACAAAACTGAATACACCAAGTAACGTGTATAGAAGATGTACCGGTATGTTGCTCATATATTATTGTTGTTGATATTTCCCAATTCACGAAATTACAAAAAAAAGTATTTATGTTGTCCAAAAATGATAAATTTGCGCTATAACATTCTAAAGGACATTATGATGGAAAAATATCCACATTATCTTGAAAGGCTCCAGGCCGCAACCCGCAAATATTGGGATAAACCCGCATTGAATAACATCGGAGGTGAGTCATTCACATATGCTCAGATGGCACGTTCCATCGCCCGTTTTCATATAGTTTTTGAGTATGCAGGCATTAAGAAAGGTGAGCGCATCGCACTCTGTGCCCAGAACGGTGCACGCTGGGGTTTTGCCTATCTGGCTGTAAACACTTATGAGACGGTTATAGTTCCCATCTTGGCAGATTTCAAGCCGGATAGCGTAGTGGGATTGGTTAACCACTCCGGCAGTATCGCTCTCTTTACCGATATTGAGAAATGGTCCAAGATGGATCCGGAATTAATGCCACAGATTCGTGCAGTAATAGACGTAAATACCCTTCAGCTGCTTTTCTGCAAGGATGACAAGATAGAATATGCGTTCAAGCATCTTGATGAACTGTTTGACAAGAAATATCCAAACGGATTTGGCCCTGATGATGTAGTCTATCCCACCGATAACTGGGATAATCTTTCTACCATCAACTACACGTCAGGCTCCACCGGTGATCCTAAGGGCGTCATGCTCACATACCGTAACTTTGCCGCCAATGTGGATTTCAGTCAGCGTCATGTGCCCGCAGGTGACAAGATGGTCTCCATGCTCCCAATGGCTCATATGTACGGACTTGTTATAGAGTTCCTCTATCCGCTTTGCAACGGTACATCCATCTATTGGCTGGGCAAGGCCCCCACTCCAGCTGCGCTCATGAAAGCCTTTGCTGATGTCAAGCCCTATCTGCTCATTACCGTACCGCTGGTGATGGAGAAGATATACAAGTCTAAGATCAAGCCCATGATAGATAAACCGGCCATTAGGTTTGCACTTAAGGTGCCAGGTCTTAACTCTATTATTTATAAGAAGATAAAGGATGGACTTATAACTGCTTTCGGTGGTAACTGTGAGGAGTTTATCATGGGAGGCGCCGCCCTCAATCCTGAGGTGGAGCGCATATTCAAGAAGATCAAGTTCCCATACCTGGTTGGTTATGGAATGACTGAAGCATGCCCTCTGTTGGCTTATGAGCACTGGACAAAATATGTGCCCGGTTCTTGCGGCAAGCCTGTCGATGTGGCTCAAGTACGTATTGATTCAGAGGATCCTCAGAATATTGTCGGTGAGATTCAGGCCCGCGGTGAGAACATCACCATCGGTTATTATAACAATCCGGAAGCGACAGCCAATGCCTTTACGGAGGATGGTTGGCTCAAGACCGGTGATCTGGGTATCATGGACGCTGACGGTAATATATTCATTCGTGGACGCTCCAAGAATATGATTTTGGGGCCCTCTGGCCAGAATATATATCCTGAGGAGATTGAAGCTGTTGTAAATAATCAGGATTATGTAATTGAGTCTGTCGTGGTGGATCGTGGAGGTAAATTGGTCGCTCTGGTCTATCTTGATGAGCAGTCCATTGCCAAGGCTCTGCTTGATCCGGAAGCTAAGGATGCCATACCTGAGAACATCCGTTTGGCATCAAACCGCAAATTACCAGTGTATAGCCAGATTGCCAAGGTGGAGGTTCAGGCTGTTCCGTTTGAGAAGACTCCAAAAATGTCTATTCGCAGATTCCTATATAAATAAAATAATGCTAAAATATTTGTCTCCTTGGATATTTGTTGTACATTTGCCAACGCAAACAAGGAGAGAAGATTAGGTTGTTCCGTATAATCGGTTCATCTATTTTTCGGGAGCATGAGTGGCTGTGATAGCTACTCATTCTTTTTTTGTCCAAGATAGGCTGCGCCTCGGAAAAAAAAGAGTAAACTATTTTTTCTCTCGGCTTGCACTACTTTGACCTATGGTCCAAGATAGGCTTCGCCTCGGAAGAAAAAATAAGTAAACTTATTTTGTTTTTCTCTCGGCTTGCACTATCTTTGTCAGTGCAAACAAGGATTTTAATTATTGGAAAAGGACAAGAATCCGAAAGGATTCGCAAAGAAGGCTTACACGGGAGTGTGGGCCTTTTTTGTTGTCGCTCTATTCTACTGTTTATCCTTATGGACTTGGTCTGTTATCTGGCCAAAACGCCTGAGTCTAAGCCGCGTACAGTTTTGAAGCGCATGTTTCCGCTGGGATCTATTATGATGGCAACGCCGGCCAGGTAGTTGATCCATTTGCGGTTTACCCAGTAATGAAGGTCAACCTGCTTATCGGATGTATAGATAGCCATGGGAGTGACCATATAATCGTGAGAAACAAGCACGTTGATGCGTTTCATGCCGGGCAGATGTGACTTGAGGGAATCCAGCCATTCCTTGCTACGCTCCTCCAGATTATAGAAACCTTCTTCACGGCCACCCTCATAAGCCCATTGTGACAATGATTCCCAGTTGTCCCAACCTTTCTGCTTAAGTACAGGGATGTCCTTTCTGTACCAGTCTCCGTTAAGTATGCCCCACTCTTCATGCACGAACTCATCACCACGGCCTATGGCAATGTTCTCACAGGTCTGCTTGGTGCGGTCATAATCAGAGTGTGCATAAAATGCGGCTTCACCGTTTTTTATCTTCTCTCCTACCATACGGGCCTGGGCCTTGCCGTTCTCTGTCAGCAGTCCGGCCTTTGAGTAATCACGACCGCGCTCTCCGTGACGTAGCAGGAAGACAACTGTCTCGTTATCCTTGACATCGGCAAAAACAGTGGCTATATCATTGAATCCTATATCTGTATAGGTAGGTTGAGCGTTCAGATTCATTGTGCCGCACATGAGTATAGCGGCCATCATAAGCATTAATTTCTTCATTGTCTTTGGTTTTTGTTGCTTTGCAAAGGTATTATTTTCGTCGAAATTCACCAAACTTGCTGTTTGGTGCATCTCTGCCCCGCAGGGATGCTGCCGAGATTCGCCGATTATTTTAATCGCCGCATCTCTGCCCCGCAGGGATGCTAATTGCCAAAGATGAATGACAGCCTGCCAGCTCTACGCTGTCATGCTGATTCTTTTTGTACTCCCGTCGATATAATGAGCAAGTTCCCTATCTCGGCGGGAGCACAAAACGAATAAAGGCATCGAAAAACGATGCCTTTATTCTTCTGTGATTCCGCCGGGATTCAAACCCGGAACCTTCTGATCCGTAGTCAGATGCTCTATTCAGTTAAGCTACGGAACCGAACTTTAAGCCAGACGAACAAAGAAAATTGGTTTTCTTTGTATTCTTTTGAATTGACGGCAAAAAGGAACTAGTTCATTTTTGACGTTGATTCAAAAGAATCAAGTAAGCGCAAGCTTACTTTGTCGTGGCGTGGTGAGGAAGACGAAGTCAACCTTTCCTTAAAAGCGGTGCAAAGATACGCTTTTATTTCCACAATAGCACACAAAGCGCCCTCTTTTTTCACATGAAATAACGATTTTATTTCTGCAGAGCCTCATCCAAAGCATCAAATGCCTGATTAGCATCACCAAACTCCTCAAGCAGCTGCACAAACTTACTGCCGATTATGCATCCTGCAGCATTGGCTTGGGCACTCTCCAGAGTCTGTTTGTTGCTTATTCCAAAGCCAATCATTCTGGGATGCCTGAGCCCCATCCCGTTTACGTGGTTAAAGTACTCCTGCTTCTTAAGGTCAAACTCCTT
>CACYHN010000017.1 GCA_902774275.1 uncultured Bacteroidales bacterium | reverse complement strand
CAGGCCAGGTAACGGCTCTGTGAGCCGTTACTTACAGTGAGTTCGCATGCTTTACCATTTTTTTTGTTACTGCTTCCTGCCAGCACGGCAGCGACCTACGTCTCGCTTGTGCAGTACCAGGTATTCCTTTCTTTTACTCCCGCGCTAACTTTTATACATCTTGAAACAGTAGGTCGCTTGTTTTAGTTTGCTACGCAAACGCGCTCCCTATGGTCGCTTGGCGGCCCTCCGGGACCGCTCTCGTTCGCATACTCACTTCGCCCCAATACGCTTGTACCTGCGTATTATCAGTGAGTTCGCAGGCTTTTGTTCAATTGCATCAAATTATAATTAAGCTGGACGGAATAATTCTATCAACAATTACATTAGACTGTTCTATATGGAATACTACAGTCCATTTATGGTTTATTATACTCATTGTTTTGGCCTCAGGATGTATCATCCTGGCCATAATGTATGGACTAATTCTATAAGTTCCAGCTGAATAGGAGAGAGAAGAAATTTTTCCTAAAATTCTATCCACATATTTGTGTCCAGTTTCAGGACGGTAAATACTTGCAATATAATCAGCTATTTCATCAAGGTCTGTAGTGGCATCAGAACTTACTATTACGTCGTATTTTTGCATATGCCGAATCTAGTTTCTGATGGAAAATTTCGCCAAATTTTTCTAATGAAATATACCCTTGGGGTATTTCTTGCTCAACAGTCATGTTTGCTGTTTCTGGCATTTCCATAGAAACTGTCTTTTCATCGTATGCTACGTTTCCCATGTCGTTTTATTGTTTTATAGTTATCAATAATATTGTAGATGATTGTTGTTGATGTTTATCTTCGCGAAAATAATCAATTGTAATTAATATAGAAACAATTAAGGGTTACATAATTTTACCGGAATATAATTGTTCTAAGGGGAATACCAGATCCCAGTTTTTGCCCCATACAACATTTCCGTGTTCCAATCTGAACTTCTTGAAATATCTTGGCTCAATATATCGGTTGTATTGGGGATGTGGATGTGATAGGATATATGGACGGAAATCCACAGTCTGAGATGTTCCGTCGCTGAACAAGATGTTCAGACGTACATCACCAGCATACTCAGCTTTCACTATGTATGGTCCTGTAGAATCCATAGAATCATTCAAATCTTTTTTGTTATTAAAGTACAACGGACTCTTTTCTTTAAAATAAAGAAGTTCATCCATTTATCAATAATATTCTTGTAATAGGCCTTAATAAACTCTTCTGCCTGGACTGCATCTTTTTCATCTAATTGTTTATAACCGGATTCTTTCCTTCGTCGGACTTTAACCAAGATCCCATCAGAGAGTATAAGTTCAAAGACCGTTTATAGACCATTTTTAATCACGTGAACATGTATAGGTTCATGTTCATTGGAATAGAAGAAAAAGATAAATCCAAGGTATTCGTAAATTTTTGGCATATTATATAGGTATTAATTGTTTGGTTACAAACATAAGAATAATTATTGATATTTACAATGGGATTGATAAAATAGCAGCGGCTTCAACGTTTGTTGGAGCCGCTGCTGGTGGAAGGGTGTTGCAACCTGTTTTTTTGCCTTGTAGCGCTTTTTGCAGTGTTACATGATACTCTATTGGTTTGCACGGTTGGTGCGGATAGAGCGGGCGTCAGGGGCCTCTGTCGCTACGTTGGCCGGGGTACTGGTATTGCTACCGGTTCCGGTATTGACGTTAGCGGCAGGAGTGGCGGCGCTAGGCTGCACAGCAGGTGCTGCGCGGCGCGGAGCACCGGAGCCGCTTCTACTTTGCGACTCTACTACCTTACCGCCTAATTCAACATAGGTATCCATAGTAACAGCACCTGATTCACCGCCACCGAATACATTACCGAATATGTGACCGTTCTTGGCTTCAACCTTGGTCCAGATTGACGTGGCGAAACGTGCGCCCATAGCTGCCTCACCGCGGCTTGCTCCATAAACGTTGCCTCCATACTTATTATCAACACCATTCTGGCTTCCAATGGTTCCGCCGTTAATTATGATGTTGTTTAATGATGATGAACCATGGCTGTTGTATTGACTATAGGCTGAAGGCCTCTCGTACAATTCAGTTGTGGTACTTAACTCCGGGAATCCAAGACCATGGTCTGAACCGATGTTCGGTGCACCTACACTGGCAAGAGCACCGCCTCCATATACGTTTTGGTAGATGGTGCCGTCGTTGATATTAATCGTTGTGGTACAGGTAACAGAACCTGATGAGTTATTATAACCAGTCTCAATGATGGTCTTTGTATTATCAGTTGGATCTGGCTTACGTGTGTCATAACTATAAATTCCATAGCCTGAACCGGCACCAAGTACATTACCACGGTTCCTGAACTGTGACGCGTTGATACCATCATCGCCAATGTTTGAAGCAAACTGGTTGTAATCCAGACCGATAGTACCCTTGTTAATATTAACAACTGATCCTCTACGCACATGTCCGTCCTGACCGCCTCCATATACAGAACCCAGAATTCTGGGGCCATCGCCGATAGAATCTCCTATGGTGACTATCGTCTGGTTGACGTAGCCATAGAAGAATTCAGGGAAGTAGAGATAACGAGGTGATACATCGTTGTAGGCAGGAGCGGCCTGACCGCGGCAGCTACCGAAAACATTACCTGTAGGAAGATTATCCTTCATGAATGCTTCCATATTATCATGACTGGAATTGAAGTAGCCTACTGTACCACCTTTAATGGTGACACGGCAGATACCGCTGTTCATGAAATCATCATTAGCCCAAAGCGGACCTTCATCTCCACCAACTGTAAGCGGAGGCAGTTCACCATAACCCTCAAGTGAGTAGTCATCAGTACCACCGGAGTAGTTGCCCTTACCTACAGATGCAAGGTTACCGCCACCGTAGATGTTACGCAGAACATAACCGCCGTTCATGGTCACGTTGGTATTGCCATATACTTTACCGGAGGTTATACTTGCCACCTGTGTGATATATGGGGTTCCTGTAAAGTAGTTTATCAACTGACCGGTGTAAGTATCCTTACCCTTACCACCGCCATACATGCCGTGGCCTATGATACCGTTATTGAGAATAAGGATAGTACTGTCCAGAACATGTCCGTTCTCTCCACCACCGTAAACAGATCCATGGATACCCTGAACGTTTTCTTTGATGGTAATCTTATCTTTCTTGACTTTAATATAATTACTTATGTTATCAAAGGTAGGATTAACGACAGAGGTGGGGTAGTCAATCTTAACAACGGTATTATTCACGTTTGCATGGTATGCTTCTTCATATCTGTCGGCAGTCGTACCCTTACTGCCACCATAAATATCACCGTTATCCTCACGGGCATCCTTGAACTGCTGTGAAGTGATTCTTACACCAAAAGCATTCAGAGTATCAGTAATTACAGTTACAATGCTGTCTCGTTGTCCTGTTATTACAGAGACAAGTGTGTCGTTTCTGGTAAGTTCAGTATATTTCATCATGTAGTCCTTACCGGTTACGCCGATGCGACCGCCGCTGACATTAACGTGTGTGGTACCGGTTCCCTCTTTATATTGCAGTTTAACAGGC
Source organism: uncultured Bacteroidales bacterium (assembly GCA_902774275.1). Taxonomy (GTDB): domain Bacteria; phylum Bacteroidota; class Bacteroidia; order Bacteroidales; family Bacteroidaceae; genus Colenecus. Next base: position 55,278 of record CACYHN010000017.1, on the reverse strand, counting down.
CAGCTTAGACCGAATGCATAGAGAGCACCTGCTCCTTTAACAACGCCTTGATTAGAATTCTTTATACTGTCATGAATCTCAGGCGTACCGATAAGTGTACCTATTGAGCCCATGTTTCCACCGCCATAGACGTTCTTTTTGATCCATCCGCCGCTAATGTTAACTGATGTATTACCCTTAACATCAGCCTGGTCACCGCCACCATACAGATCTCTGAATATGATGGCTGATTCTGTAGTTGAACCATTCATATTCACGGTTGAGTTTTGCTTTACAAGACCAGCCTCACCTCCACCAAATACAGATCCGTTAATGTATCCGCCATTGATGTCAAGCTTGGTGTATATTGTGGTAGCAAATGTTGTGATATATGATGCAGAATCCTCATACGCAAAGCGTTCACCACCACGGCTTGCACCATAGACATTACCTCCATAACCTAAAGAATAGCCTAAGGTATCACCTATTTCACCTCCGTTGATGGTAAGGTAGTTGCATGACCATGCAGAATCTGCATCCCAGAGAACAGGAGGAATGGTAGGAGGACCTATGGTCGCGAGTGAACCGCCGGCATAAACGTTGCGGTGTATTTTACCGCCATTAACGGTAACATTCGTGCTGCGTGTTACGGAGCCTGATGAGGTGCTGTGCATCTCTCTACTCAGTATTGTGTCATTGCCGGTCTTGTCACTTGTACCTATATATTGCTCAGAATATGTGCCGATACCGGAACCTGCGCCATATACATTACCGCGTCCTAACCACTGCATCTTGTCATATTCAAGACTGTCTATCTTAAATTCGTTAGTTGTCTTATCTCTATTATCTGCCAATATGGTTGCAAAGTTTTCAAGCGTATAGGCATTGCCTATCTCACCGCTGTTGATTGTAACGTCTGTCCATCGGCGTAAGTGACCGTCCTGACCACCACCATATACTGAACCATATATGCGCGGAGCAGTTGTGCCGTTACCGATTACAACCTTTGATTCGTTTACAAATCCCAGGAAGTTCTCAGGGCAGTACTTGATACGGGGCGTGAGATTACGCGGTACATTAGGAACAGCAATACCACGGCATCCGCCGAACACGTTTCCGTATGGCAGGAACTCCTCTTCTCTTATCCCGTTAAACGTACCTACGGTACCGGATTTGATGATGATAGTTGCGATACCGCTGTTAAGGAACCAGCGGCTGCTATCATTATCGGCGGCATCAAACAGCTTGTTATATATTCTCTCTCCATAACCATTTGTATAATAGTCATCTGTTCCGCTGGCATAGTTACCTATACCTACTGATGCTAGATTACCACCACCATAGATATTACGTATCACCCAGCCTCCGTTCATCTCAATACGGGTGTTGCCATATACTTTACCTGCTATAATACTGTTGACTGTGACAGTGTCCTTATAATAATCATCTATCTCGCTCATTTCCTTCATCACCTTCTGATCGCCGACAGTCTTGAAATATAAGTTGTCTATTTGGTCTTCTAGCGTCTTCCATTTGAGTATCACATCAGAGTATCCGTCTTTACCCTTGCCGCCTCCATAGACATTGTGGCCTATAATACCATTGTTGATGGTTATATAGGTGCTGTCATATACGTGACCGTTCTCACCGCCGCCATACAGACCACCGGTAATGCAGCCCTGGATATCATCTTTATCAAATGACTTGGCTACATTCTTAGCGGGTGTTGAGTTGTAGTCAACAATGATTCTGGTATCCTTGACATTAGCTATATGAGCTTCCGTATAACGTTTAGCGGCAATACCTTGTCCACCTCCATAAACGTCACCATTATCAAGACGTTCTTCACCATCTTTTAGATCATCTTTCTTGATGCTGGAGTGCTCCCAGTATGAATATGAATCATTTTTCTTGAAATTGTCCTTACCGCTGAAACCTATACGTCCGCCGGTGATGATTATATTGGTGCTTCCGGTTCCATCTTTGTAGGTGAACTGATATGGCCAGCTTATGTCAAATTCATGAGCTATCTCTGAACCAAACTCATTAATGGTCCTATCATGCTTGATGGAATCAGTAATGGTACCGACAGAACCCATACGGCCACCTCCGTAAACGTTGAAGTAGATATGACCGTTGGCTATGTTGATGTTAGTGTTGCCGTTAATATCAGCATTATCACCACCGCCGAATATATTACCTGTAATTACTGCAGCATTTCGGACGGGAGTAGGTTTATCAACGATAGTCAGAGTATCATCACCATCTATATAACTCCATTTATCTGTTTCTGTATTATAGGTGAATGTGGTGGTATCAATGTCATTGGTGTAGCCTATCATCTCACGTTGCAGGCTATCGTTGAGCCATTCACCGGTACCTATGTCTATGTGGGTGTCACCTACCACGTCGGCCTCGAAGCCGCCGCCATAGATATTACCCAGTGTACCTAGTGCTATGGTTGAATAGAATGTTGAATCTCCATTCACAATCTCTGTATCAAGGTCTGAACGTTGATATGTACGGTTAAAGACATCAACATACTTATATATGGTATCTTCTTCTATAACACAATCTATCTTCTTCTTAATATCTATCTTACCTTCCTGCATATTGACATTGATGTGAGGGCTTCCTACCATCTTGGCCTTGTAGCCGCCGCCATAAATGTCACCTATGCGGGTAGCAGATATGATGTTGATGCGAGGATCATTTGATGGTTTCATCTGTGAACCGTCAGGGAGGGAATCCAGAGGCATCAGTTTACCGTTAATGCTGTCACCAAGTACATAATGACCATTCACCTTGATGAACTGGTTATCTTCATCAACCTGGTAATAATTGTATTTACCGGTGGTGGCGTTTTTCTCATATCCGTAGATAGAGTAGGGGGCCAGATAACCACCGCCGTACAACTCATCAATTACAATAGGCTGACAACCCTTCTCTTCAATGTTGATAGTGATAGAACCGTTAATGGCTCCACCTTCATTGTTACCTCCAAATACTTTCTTGAATGTACCGTTTGTAACGTTGAGTATGATGTCATTATTAATGTCAGCATTCATGGCACCGCCAAACATCACATCCATATCCTTGACGCAATCCAGTGATATCACAATCTTACCATCCATGGAAGCATTCTTACCTCCACCGTAGGTTTCATCAACTTCAATTGGGCAGTCATCAATGGCGTTGTCATATACAGACAATGCAGTAGTACGGATGTTACCCTTCTCGTTACTGCCGCCATATACGGTGTGAACCTTACCGCCACGGATTTGTGTGGTAGCTATACCACTGCCTTTGGCATAACTATAATATTGTGTTCTTTGTTCACGGGTTGCTGCATTAGGATTATCAACAGGCTTAAATATGCCGGTAGTGTTATCCTTGACAAAGTGCGTATAGTTATAGTAACCTACGTTGGCGCCGGGGTTATCATATCTATTACCTAACAGCACGTAGGGATCATTACCGTTACCTCCACCGAACACTTCATCAATCTCATAAGTACCGTTCACTACTACGTATGTAGATGGTACTGATGCGGCATTACCTCCACCATAAACCTGACATATGCTGGTAGCACCGCAACCGTCAATGATGACCTCGGCAGAATCAACGTTGGCAGGTATGTACGGAGCCAGGTTACCGCCGCCAAACACAACTGCAACATCATACAGGCGGGCATATTGCTGCTGTACTGCATTGATGGAGTCATTCATTATTTTAAGCAAGCTGTCTTTCTTGGCTTGCGGGAAGTTAGTGATTGCTATAGAGTCAACATATTTATTATGGATAGACTGTGCATTGGCCAGAACCTGTGAATCAACCTTATCAACATAGGTGACTGTGGGGGTAGTGGAAACCGTTAGTGAGTCAATAAGCCGTTGCAGGAAGGCCTGTGGAGTTTCATTCTCATGGTCCTTCTCTCCCATAACAGGACGTTTGGGATACTTTTGCTCAATTGAAGCCTTTGATGCATTCTGTGTAGCGAATACATGAACCTTGATATGACCCAGAGGTGTTCCATTCAGGTTGTTTGCACCGAATATGCTGTCAACAATAGCACCTACAGTGTCAGCTTCAGCATAGTGACTGTTCAGATTAACGATTACATTACCTGAGAAAGCTTCAACATCTGATATGATGGAATCATTAGCATTAAGTTTGAGGCTTCCCAGACCACCGCCATAGACATTGTGCATTCTACCGCCGGTAATGTTTACGGTAGTGGTGGGGTATATGTTTTTACCAGATTCCGTAGTTACTGATGTGTTAGTGCTGGCCAGAGAACCGCCACCATATACGTCATGATTTATGGTGCCTCCGCTTATGTTCACATCAACTCCCTGCTTCACAGCACCTAGCTCTCCACCGCCATACACATTGCCGGTTATTCTTGCAGTATCAGAGATCTGGACGCTGGTACTGACAGATGAAGAATAGCGTTCACCTAAACCTTCCTGACCGCGGCTTGCTCCGAAAACGTTACCACCATATTCGTGATTGCTGTTGTGATGGCTTTCTACATCGCCAATCTGACCACCTGATATGATTACCTCATTGCGGGATACCGTGTCACCGTCTGTTCTTTCTATCGGGAATTTTGGTGCGCCGATACTGGCCAGAGAACCGCCGCCATATACATTACGGTGTATTATACCTCCCTGGATTTCAACCTTTGTGTATCTGGTTACAGAACCGGCAGAGGTACTGTAGTCCTCTTCCTTGATATTATTGTCATGATATTGTACAGTATGATCAGCGTCTTGACCATTATCATCGTAGTCATCATCGTAGTTAAAGTCATACTTGTACTTACCTATACCGGAGCCTGCGCCATAGACGTTTCCGCTGTGCAGCCACATATCATCATTGAGAGAATCCGCAATAAAGGTACTTCCTATTACACCGCTGTAGATTGTTACAGTGGCATCCCTGCGTACGTGACCATCCTGACCGCCACCATATACGGAACCATATATTCTAGGAGCATTGCCCGCTTGACCTGCGTTATTGCTGCTTTGTCCTGGTGTTCCTATGGTGACATGTGTTTCATTTGCATATCCCAAGAAAGCCTCAGGGGCGTATAGATAACGTGGCGTCTCCGTAATGTTAGGAGCAGATGCACCGCGACAGCCTCCGAATACATTACCGTATGGTAAGCCATCTTTTGTTGAATGTGAGTCTTTAATATAACCAACCGTACCACCGGTGATATTTACAGTGCATATACCGCTGCTCAGGAAGGCTTGGCTGAACTTATTGTCGTTACTCCAAAGTGAGTAGTCAAGAAGAGCTTCGCCATAGCCGTTATAAGTCATGTTGCTTGCTTCATAATATGAATAGTCATCCTTTGCGCCGGCATAGTTGCCTTTACCTACAGAGCCAAATGTACCGCCACCATAGATATTGCGTACAACATAACCACCACTCATGTCAATTCTGGTGTTACCGAATACCCTACCGGCTGTGATACTGTATATGCTGCGGGTATAATAATCATCGTCATTTTGAGAATTCTCAGTAGCACCAATCTTGAGCAGTCTTGTGGTGAACTGTCCCTTACCGCTACCGCCTCCGTAGAGAGCGTGACCTATCAAACCATTTTTAAGTATGATATAGGTACTGTCCATTACATGACCGTTTTCTGCACCGCCATAGACGGCTCCTGTTATATAGTTACCGGTAGATGTGTTGTTGCCAGTTGCAGGATCGAATACATTATTGTTGCCAGGTTTGTAGTCTATATAAATTTCTGTCGAACCAACATTTGCGCAGAAGATGTAGTCATTGAAGTCACCGGCAATACCCTTGCCGCCACCATACACATCGCCGAAATCTTCATCTATTTCTATTAAAGAGTTTGCATCACTACCTTCTTTTGCACCTATACGTCCGCCGGTTATATTGATATACGTTTCACCGTCAAAACCTGGCATATAATTGAAATAATAGGGCCAACTCAGGGCAAATGTTGTAGCATCATCCCAGTGTTTGGTCATGCCACTGTAAATATAGTATTGGCTATTACTCTTGCCTACCACTATTATGTCTTTACCAGGTGCTGATGTTGTTGAGTCAACAAGGCAATTTATTATACCAACTGATGCCATTTCACCACCACCATATACGCTCTTCCAAATATATCCGCCAGTGATATTAATGCGTGTCCTGATGCCTACGCACCCTGCAAACTGCATTGGTTTGAAAGCATATGTATGAGGAATATAAGTACCGGGTGAGTTTGGAACTGCTTCTTTTGCGGTAAAGATGGTGTAGAGCGTATCTTCACTACCGTAACCGCCACCATAGACATCGCGTTTAATTGTACCGCCAAAGATGTTTATATGTGTACTGTCACGAACGGTTCCTAATTCACTGCCGCCATAAACGTTGCTCTTAATTACTGCATCTCCGGATATGTTTACATCCGTGGTCTTAACTTGAGCCATCTTGGGCCAAATGGGGTTGCGGCCACCATTAAGAAGGTCAAGACGTCCCATGGATCCGCCAAATACGTTACCGCCAGTAGTATGGGCAGTGCGGTACTTGTAAGTTAACAAGTTGTTGTTTCCTGTTGTTTTAACAGAGTCATATAGTTCAAAAACGGTATTAGGAATTTTGTCATCGGACTGTTTTGTCATGAGTGATTCTTTCTTGGCATGTTCTATTTGAGCTGTTGTTTTGCCAAGGGTGTCAATCTGGATCTCATAAAAATGGTTTTCAAGATCATTACCAATGGTACCTCCGCTGATATTGACAGTTATGTGTCCGTATGTTCCAATACTGTCATCTTCAACAAAGTTACCGTAGTTAGGATCCTCCGGAGCTGTGAACAGAGTGCCCACAGATGCCAGTCGGCCACCACCGTAAACGCTACCCAACATGGTTCCTGCCTCAATGTTAACCTCGATGTTACCACCTACGGTACCGGCTGTCTGAGCATCACCACTGAAACCACGACCGCCGCCGAATACGTTACCATCCACATATGATGTTCCGGTAGTACCAATCTTAGTAGTGGCACTATCCTCATTGATGGTTAACTTCACATCACTCAGTACGTGTCCATCTTCACCGCCACCAAATACGGAACCATAGATTCTGCCGCCGGTTATGTTTATAGTGACACTATCTACATTTGTCCAGGTGTTGAAGTTTATACGCGGGTCACCCTTACCTGCACCGAATACGTAGCAAGTGACAGGATGAGCTTGTGCTTGTGCTACAGTACGTGGTACACCCACAGTACCGCCACTCATGTTGATGGTACAGTTGCCTTCAACATCAGTCTGCTCATTTCCACCATAAACATTGGTAAGGATATGTCCGCCTGTTATGTTAACAACCGTATTTCCTCTTACCAGACCGGCGGAACGGTGCCAGATTCCATCCGCATAACCTGGATCCAGGCTTTGTAATGAGTCAAGCTCGTGCTGAGCACGCCGCTTGTATGGGTAGTAACCGCTACCGCCTCCAAATACGTTGCCGTAGAATGTGTAACCGTTAGTAGCTGCATCAGGTTGACCGTCGCTGTCTGAGTCTTTATAAAGGTCAAATGGTGCATATGGGTATTCGTATAGCCAATGTGCACATTCAGTAAAGTTAGCAGGATTTTCACTTTCCCAATCACTGGAAGAATAAGGCACTGTCTTTCCTTCACCGCATCCGATCTGACAACTATCCGCTATAGTTACTTTGGTGTCGTACTGAACAATACCATCCATACTGCCACCATAAACGGAACCCTTGACAAAAGCTCTTCCGCCAATAGTGACATCAGTCTGGCTGGATAAGGCCAGTGATTGAATGAATGTATGATATGCTTCATTATCAGAAAGATAATACTCCCAAACATTTACGTGTGCTGAATCTGCATAATCCCAGTTTGCTCTATTGGCACTGGTATATACGGTGTCAGCATAACGCATCATGCGCTTAGGGCTATTGGCCTTTATTCCAAATAAAGAATCACCAGGCAGAGTTCCCTTACCGGCGCCAAAGACGTGTCCTGCATCATCAGGACCTCCCTCTGCTGTCATTTGCATTGGTTCATCGGGACCTATCACGGCATGGCCTTGTATCTTGACAATACATTTACCGCTCCAGTTGTTGGCCAGTGCAACAGGTAATCCGTTAACGAGCTTATACCTAGCCACAGAGGCTATCTCACCACCGCCATAAACACTGCCATTAACCTTGGCATCGCCTTGAACTATAACAGTAGGATTACCACGCAGTAAAGCTGAGTATCCATGTGTAGTCACGCCTTTACCTGCACCAAACAAGTTACCTTTAATAACCGGTGCACTTGTGTTTGTTCCGCCTTCACCGAATCCAACAATCACCTTTGAGTTCTTTTCTACTCGGCCTATTTCACCGCCGCCATATACAGTACCATTTATTGTACCGTTACCGATGATGACACTTGTTCCACCATCCGGATCATCAGGAATTCCATCTTTATTCTCATCTTTTGCTCCGGCACCATCAACACCCACCATGGCCTTGGCACAGAAGAAATCGTCGGCTATGCCTTTTCCGCCTCCAAATACGTTACCGCCTATAGTTATTCCAGGGGTGCTTGGCGCAAATGTTACGCTCGTATAGGTATCACCAGTTCCTTCCTTGGAACCGATATTTACATAGGTATTACCTGTTACATCAGCCAAGTTACCACCGCCATATACATTACCTGTTATGCGGGCACCTGCCACTGGCACAAGATATAAACCTGTTGCATCCGTGGGTAATTCCGTTCCCGGATCCTCTCTAAGATGGGTAGGTTCTGTAATAAAGCCAACTGAATCTACCGTACATATATTTATAACTGTGTTACCTTCAACCTTACCTCTATCACCGCCGCCAAATACATTGCCTATGCGCCCAATGGAGTCAGGAATATAAACATCGTTGTATATGCTGTCAGCCCAGAAACCCTTAACCTGATTGATGTTAACTATAGTGTTGCCTCTTACTGTCGCAGAGTCTCCCTTGCTGCCACCATAAATTTCACCTATTCTGGTGAAGGCTTTTGCATTCACTGTTATGTTATATCCCTCATCATTGGCACTGCCTTGATAAGGAGCCAGATCACATCCTCCATATAACGTTCCAATAATGATGGGCTGGCAACCGTATTCAGTCTCCTCTATGTTTACAGTAATATAGCCGCTTATGTTACCTGACATTCTGTTACCGCCGAATACCTCATCAAACTCACCGGCAAGAATGTTCAATGTTACATTACCATTGATATCGGCCATTTCAGAACCACCATAAACATTTGCGATATTGCCTGACGGGCAATCAATCTGTGTGATGATATTAGTGTTCATCGTGGCTTTTCTGCCGCCACCATATAGGCTACCTACCTTCAACGGGCAGCCATAAAGTGACTCTTCTTTTGCAATAATAGACACAGAATCACTAATCTCACCCTTGGTATCACTGCCTCCAAATACATTGTCAATGTAACCACCGGCCAGTTTGACAGAAGTTGTACCTATGCCACTCCCTGTGCCATAAAGATATGCGCTCTTATTCAAAGACGTAGTATCAAGCGGGAATGACTTGTATCCAACATTAGCACCCTTATTGTCTGAACCGGCTCCGAAACCTCCTCCAAATACATATCGTAAATAGTATGCACCCTTAACTTCAACATCGGTAGCCGGAACTGCAGCTGCATTGCCACCGCCATAGACATAACCAACACTTACATCGCTACATCCATCTACAATAACCTTAGGAGCTTGGTTAGTGACAGGTTCATAATCAGCAGCATTACCACCGCCAAAGACTTTTGCCACATCAATATAATCATGTCTTCCGTTTTCATCGTAGTAGTAAATGAATCTGTCAGACATTTTGTTATTTGTATCTTTAGTATCTCTTCCGGATGAGTTGCTTGTACTTAAAACATTAACTTCAACTTTACCCTTAGGTGTTCCGTTGATGTTGTTACAGCCAAACACACTGCCTCGTTTGAGTATAACAATTCTGTTGTCTGATACAGTATCATATTCAACACGGTCTGTGTCTGCCGGTAATGAGGCTCCATCCAAAATTACTATAACATCGCCAAAGACAAACGCCGGATTAAGAGTATCACCAAGTGCACCACCATAAGCATTTCCTATAATACCTCCTTTCAGATTAACCTTGGTGTTGTATTTTGTGGTATCGTTGGCAAACATACCGTCAGCCCAGCCACCGCTTATGGAATCCCAGTTCGCGGTATTTGTGTTAGCCAGGGCACCGCCGCCATAGACGTCATTTACCACTCTACCTCCACTTACAGTTACAACTACACTTCCTGCTACATCAGCTTTGTTACCGCCACCAAAGATGGTGTCAACGGTTCCAGCTTCCATTAATACGGTAAGAGGATGATCCTTATCAGCATAAGTGTATGCAGCCAGGTTACCGCCACCGTAAACGTTACCTATTGGTAATGGTTTCTCTACGGTAGGAGCAGCAGTTCCGTTTATATGTACTGTCACTTGACCCTGAGGTGCGCCATTCAGGTTGTTGCCTCCGAATACATTTTGTGCAGAACCGCCGGTAGTGGTTACGGTGACATTGCCAAAGACTTTTGCTTCAATAGAATCTGGTGTCAACTGTCCAAGACCTCCACCATAGATGTCACCAAGCACTGTACCTCCGTTAAGGTTGACATAAGTGTATGGATTGTTTTCTTCAGGTGTAGGTTTAGCTCCTGTTATAGGTGCAAGTCCATATGTTCCATTTACTCTTTGGGATGGTATGTTTACGTTCGTGTTGGCAAGAGCACCGCCGCCATAAACATCCTTTGTAACAGTTCCGCCTTTTATGTTGACTTCAATATTGCCGCCCACCATAGCTTTCTGGCCGCCACCGAAGATGTTCTCACCTACAGTTCCGGCATTCATATAGACTTCACTGCTATGCTTTACAATACCAGCTTCGCCACCTCCATAGACAGAACCAAGGATGTGGGCAACGCTGTCTATTACAACTTTTGACCATAATGTGGTAGCAAATTTTGTAGAGTCAAGTCCAAGTGTGGCGTTACCACGGCTGGCGCCAAATACATCACCACCGTAACCTGCGGCATAATTGGTGGTATTTCCTATTTTTCCGCCCTTGATGTTTACGCGGGTTACTGATCTGGTGCTGTCCTCATCATATGCACCGTTAGGACCAATCTGGGTTCCGGTAAACGGAGGACCTACTGATGCCAATGCACCGCCACCATATACGCTCTGATAGATAGTACCACCTAAAATATCAACTATTGTCTTATTGGTTACAGAACCTGATGAGTAGTTGAAATTATTATCGCTGGCACGGCTAATACCAGAGCCTGCACCGAATACATTACCGCGTGATAGCCACTGGAGTGTGGCGAGCGTATCAGCACTCTCACCGTCAATTTCCTGTCCTATATCTCCGTTCCTGATAATGACGTGAGTGTTGTTACGTACGTGACCGTCCTGACCACCGCCATAAACGGATCCGTAGATTGTGGGTGAATGGCTGGCGTCACCTATCTCCACCTCTGTGTTGTTTACGTAACCCAGGAAGAAGTCAGGTACGTACTTGATACGCGGTGAACGCTGTCCTACATCAATTGATGCCATACCTCGGCTGGAACCGAATACGTTACCTGTGGCTGTATTGTTCTCCAGGTCATTTCTGACACCTACCGTTCCGGCTATAACCTTGACCGTGGCCTTGCCGCTCTTGGTAAACAGTGTATCGGTCCAGAGTGTGCTCTCGTTCCCGTTAACCTTGGCCGGTAACTCTCCGTATCCGCTTGTGGAGTAGTCATCGGTACCACCGGCATAATTACCTTTACCTACTGATGCCAGATTACCGCCGCCATAGATGTTCTTGTTTACAAAGCCATCGTACATGGTCACATATGTGTTTCCATATACCTTACCGGCTGTGATACTGTGAATATCCTGGTTCTGTAGAGTGTCATACAAGGCTATTTCTTGTGGCTTACTCGCACTGGACACTCGTATTGAATCCTTGTATGTGCTGGTACCATTACCGCCGCCATAAACACTTCCGCTTATGGTTCCGCCGTATATGGTAACTCTTGCATCATCATAAACATGACCGTCATCACCACCTCCATATACTGAACCGCCTATGGTCATAGAGTTACTCTTATTGTCTTGACCTATGTTTACGTGAGTCTCCCTTACGTTACCGAAATGCGCCTCAACGTAACGTTGCGCAGCCTTTCCCTTACCGCCGCCGAATACATTACCTGTAACAGCAGTATTATTGGTTATGTCTATATGGGTGATACCGGTTGTATCTACATAGTTAAACTGGTAAGGCCAGCTTAAACCGTATGAATAGAATGCACCGTCAGCAGGTTTCTCAACGTTGTGTATGATGGAGTCAGTGATTATACCCACAGATCCCATCTTACCGCCGCCGTAGATATTACCGCCTATAGAGCCGTTGTCTATTGTGATATATGTATTTCCAGTTACGTCAGCGTTGTTACCACCACCAAATATGTCACCACGGATGTTGGCGTCATTACGAGTAATAGTATCAACTTCAACCTCAACACCTGCATCATTGACGACAACCCATTTACCGGTACCAATCTCAATATGAGTGTCGCCAATCACATTGGCCAGGTTACCGCCGCCGTAGATGGTGTCAATGTGCCCGATAGGATTAGTTACGCCGTTGACTTTGCCAGCTTTCATATTGACATTGATGTAGGGGGTTCCTACCATCACAGCCTGATATCCGCCGCCATAGATGACACCTATTGAGTCTGCCGCAATCACGTTGATGCGTGGATTGTGATGAGGTGTGGGCAGAGCGCCATCTGAATCTTTGGTAAGTACTATCAGTTTTCCCTGAGCATCCTTTACGTAGTTACCTGATGCGTCGGTCTTGTAGCCGTAGATGGAGTAGGGGGCCAGATAACCGCCACCATACAACTCACCAATCCTGATGGGCTGGCAGCCATCCTCATTAATGTTTACGGTTATAGATCCATTTACAGCACCGCCCTCATTGTTTCCGCCAAACACCTTGCGGTATGAACCGTTAGTGATATTAAGCACTATGTCAGAGTTTACATCAGCATTACGGGCTCCACCGAATATCATAGACAAGGTGTCCTGGAGACAGTCAAAATGCATCTCTATGGTACCGTCCATATCGGCATTCTTACCGCCACCGTATGTCTGGTCAACCTTTACAGGACAGCTCAAATCCTGATTCTCATATATTGATATGGCAGTCTTACGGATATTACCCAGACTGTTACTTCCACCATAGACATAATGGATTTTACCTCCATATATTTCTGTGCGGGCTATACCAGTGCCGTAAATATAATTATCGTTGTCTATTCGGTCATCCTTGGTCTTTGCGTCATTGTTGACAACAAGTGTAGTATCACCATTCTCTATTACATGGAATGCGTATTGCTTGTAACCTACGTTAGCGCCCGGATTCTCCCACTTGACTCCATTAACCATGATAGAGTCCTTTCCGTTACCACCACCGAACACCTCATCAATCTCAAAGGTTCCTGTTACAATGACATTTGTAGCCGGAGCTGATGCGGCATTACCTCCGCCATAAACCTGCTGGATACTTGTCAAGTGACAATCTCCAATGGTTACATGAGTGCTGGCTGTATCTGAGGTAGGCTCATATGCCGCCAGATTACCGCCACCATAGACTGCAAGCATATCATAGATGCCTTCCTTCTTACCGGAAATACTGGCAGAATCTTTATGCTGGGTAGCGTATATGTTAACGTAAATACTTCCCTTAGGTGTGCCGTATAGGTTGTTTCCGCCGAATATCTTGCTTACCACGCAACCCTTCTCCGTTTCACCTACACCATTGTTGAGATTTACGGTGACATCACCGCCAACTATAGCTGCTACGGAGTCTGTTCCAGCCGATTCATCACCTATCTGACCCAGACCTCCACCATATGCGTAACCGTATATGGTTCCGCCTGTAAGGTTGACATGGGTACCACCATCAGCTACGTTGCCCAGAGCACCACCGCCATATACGCTGGCATAAGCTGTGCCACCGGTCATATTTATTGTAGTGGATCTGACTATACCTAATTCAGAGTTTGCTGCCGTTCCTTTACTACCACCAAAAATGTTACCATTGACGCTGCCGTCAGTATCTGGCGAGCCAATAGTACCTCCATTGATGTTGATAGTGATATTTCCATGATCAGCGGCAGGTTCCTGTAACTTTCCATACAGTTCTGTATAACCAGGGTTGACAAAGTTTGTACCTACTGATGCCAGACGGCCACCGCCATAGACGGATCCCTTGATTGTACCGCTATTGATGGTAAGACTGATGTTTCCGCCTATTACACCAGCTGTAAGAGCTGTCTCAGAACCACGACCTCCGCCATATACATTACCATCTGCACCAGACAATCCAGTAGAACCTATCGTGATGGTTTTTCCGCTGGCTTCTGTAATAATTACGGTGTCATTATTCATTACGTGACCATCCTCTCCACCACCAAATACAGAGCCGTAAACAATACCGCCAGTGATATTAACCTTAGTCTCTATGACATTTGTCCAGGTGTTGAAGAGCACACGCTTATCGCCCTTTCCGGCTCCGAACAGATTACCTATAACAGGATTGTTCTCAATTTGTGTCTTGGTACGCGGTACGCCAATAGTTCCTCCCGACATATTGACAGTACACTTACCGCCAGAGTGAGGTATTGGTGAATTATTTTCATCCCATGTATATGAACCTATATCAGTCTGCTCATTGCCACCATATACACTAGACAGAATGTGACCGCCCTCTATGTCCACCTGAGTATTGCCACCTACATTACCTGCCTCACGGTGCCACTTGCCCGGAGCATATGGGAAGTAGCCTGATCCACCTCCAAATATATTACCATAGAAGGTATGACCATCTGTAGCTGTAGGCCTGCCGCCTTCAGATGATGAAAGTTGTTCTTGTATGTTTGAGTATATGCCAGTGTAAGCATAATCACCATTTATTACATCTGCAAATTTATCGTAGGTATAGCCATTGTCTGTATATGTCCAGGATGCACATGTTTTTTGAGCATTGCCATCTGTTACTGTTATCAGGGCTGGATTTATGAATACATCATCATTATATCTGCCTAAAGAATGTTCTCCATCATATCCTGCTCCAATCTGACCGCTCCTAATTATGACATGAGTATTTTGTTTTACAATACCGTTCTCACTGCCGCCATAGACTGAACCCTTGATAAATGCGTTTCCATCAACAGTAACCTCAGTCTCCTTGGCCAAAGCCAAGGTTTCTATGAACGTAAGATACAGGGAATCTGTATTAAAATATTCCCATACGTTTTTCTCGGTTGAATCAGAATATGCCCAAAAATCTTTGTTATCATTATTATAATTTTCTGCACTATAGGCCATCATACGCCTGGGCATATTTGTGGTATCTTGGTAAGAATAGACATGAGGAATTACGCCCTTGCCGCCACCAAATACATTACCTGAATATATGGGACCACCTGCCGCTGTCATGGTCATATCATTTGGGCCAATTTCTGCATTACCACGGATTATGACAGAACATTTTCCACCGTTATCCAATGAATACGGCATTCCTACAGGCAACCAGTCTGGTGCATCTGTGTCACCATTAGTCTTTACTTTATATTTACCTACTGAGGCTATCTCACCGCCGCCATATACACAACTGTCAATCTTGGCATCACCCTGAATGATAACAATGGGGTTACCACGTACCAGAGCTGAGTATCCGTGTGTTTCCAAACCTTTACCACCACCAAATACATTGCCTTTAACTCTTGTCGTATCTGATCCGGATTCGTTTCCTATTGTTACAGCAGTATTCCTTTCCACTCGTGCTATCTCACCGCCGCCATAGACAGAACCGTTTACTCTACCGTTACTGATATTGATATAAGTGCTGTCAACCATGGCTTTCTCACACTGGAACGTGTTGGCGAGACCTTGACCACCTCCAAATACATTGCCCTTACCATATACGCCTTCTGAACCTATGGTGCCACCGGTTATTTCAATAGAGCAAATACCGGTTTTGCTACCATTAACTTCCTGCCATGTATAGTTCCTGCCGTCAGTAGTAAATGTACCCACATATCCTAGCTTACCACCGCCATATACTGAGCCGTAAACGGTGCCGCCGTTAATATGCAGAGCGGTGTTACCGCTCACCTTTCCGGCCTCAGCAAAAGATGCCAGACCAAGTCCGCCGCCAAACACATCACCGTTAGCGTTTGACGTACCGATAACGGAATTCCCCTGAATTGTTACATCAGTATGGTGCTGAACAAAACCACTCTCACTACCGCCATAAACGGAACCCTTTACTTTAGCACTGTTGTCAACGGTGACGTAAGTCCTGGTAACTATGGCCAGAGTCTGAACATACCTAAGGTAGGCGGAGTCTGTTGTTAAGGTATCCCAAACACTGTTGCCGCCTGAAATAGTCATTCGTCTTGGCTTATCAGTGCCTGTGTATGTGTAGGAGCGTGGCACAAGTCCCTTTCCGGCACCAAACAGGTTTCCTTTAATTGTGGCATTATTTTTAACGTCAACTCTACATATTCCCAAGTTGTCACTTACCAAAGAATACGGCATATTATTAGCGTCAAGGGAATATTTACCCGTTGAAGCTAACTCACCGCCGCCATATACACAACTATCCACCACAGCTTCACCCTGAATAGTGACATAAGTGTTACCACGTACCAATGCAGAGTATCCGTGTGTAACCAAACCTTTACCTCCACCAAATACGTTGCCTTTAATCTTAGTAGTATCTGTTCCTGGTGAAATTCCTATAGTTACTGTTGTGTTTCTCTCCACTCGTGCTATCTCACCGCCGCCATATACAGAACCAAATACCGTACCGTTACTGATGCTCACATTTGTGCTGTCCACCATGGCGGAATCGCATTTGAAATTGTTAGCAGAACCTCTACCTCCACCAAATACATTTCCTTTATCGGGAACAGTGTCAGAACCTATTGTACCACCGGTGATATTGACTTTAGAAGTACCAGTTTTAGTCTCATTCACTACCTGCCAATTATAATCTCTGCCGTCATTAGTAATAGTGTATGTACCTACATAGCCCAAGCTACCGCCACCATAGACATTACCTCCAACGTGGCCTGCGCTGATGTTCACAGTGGTGTTTATCTTCACGTCGGCCTGATTACCGCCGCCAAACACAGAGCCCTTCACTGTCACCCCCGCCTGAACGTTACCGCCCGCCAGCAGAACTACCAGTAATATCATAATGGTTAACCTATATCTAGTACTCATAAGTCGTATATATTTCATATGTTGTGTCTCCTATCTCTAGTCCTCTATATTTATTGCATAATGTTCACGGTAGCGGTTCCGCTTACTTCACCTTTGTTGCCTCCTCCAAATACGTTACCTAACACTATTGTATTGCCTTGTATGTTTACAGTAGTTGAAGCATCAGCCGATGCGGTTGAGTTGAAAACTTTACTTTGGTCTCCACCGCCATAAACATGACCTGTATCAGTATTTCCATCAGTACCTATCTTGCTGTCTCCATCAATGGTGAGTATTACTGAACCACTAACTGATCCCAGATTGTCAAGTGGAACTTCTGTATAGAACAAAGCTTTTCCGTCAGTGGCTGCTGATGCTTCCGTGATAGGTGATCCGGTAGAGCCGTAGTCGTGAGTCCAGTAATAGGTGGTAGATGTGCCGCCTGACTGAGGCTTGAAAATACCAGTTGAAGTATTGCCCATAGGTGGAACCTTATCCTTATTGCTGATAGAAACAGTACCTGCTGAAGCCGAGTATCCGGCTCCAAAGACAGAACCTTTCACTATACAGTTGTTAAGCGTAGAGGTGACGCTGCCTGTGACACCACCAAGGAAACCACCACCATAGAAATTGGTGTTGATGGTACAGTTGGTCAACGTACTGGTGACGCTGCCGGTGTTGGTGGTGGCAAATTGGGCAGAATAGTAGTAACTGCGGTTGACGACTCTTCCATCAGTATAGTCACCGGTAGATGTATTGATTACCTCAATGTCATAGTCGGCTTCATAGCCTTGAGCAGCATTGCGGTATTTACCTGGGTGATAGTTGTTGTTTATAGTGGTTGACCAATTGCTGACTGGTGCACCCATGTCATCAGTGCTGTTATACTGCACATAGTTGGTGCCGCCGTTGCCTGCACCGAAATATTGGTTAAAGGTGGTGCCGGTGGCACTGGTGGTAACGGTCTTGCCAGGTACCATGTCGCCAAACTTGGGACCGCCACAGTATTTGCCCACGGTGCTGTTGTCAATGACCACATCAATGTTACCTTTTACAATCTTGTAAGTAGTACCATCTGCTTGGGACATGACGCCGCCACCGTAGAACTCGTCAATAAGAGCATGGTTGATACGCCAGGTAACATTGCCTGCGATACCCTCCTTGTAGGCTGCGGCTATAGTGCCAAAGTGACCACCATCGATATAACAGTGGGGGTTATCGTCGTAAGGTTCGATACCCTCATTGTAACCGCCAGTGAGATAGAAACTGTTGAAGTTACCTCCAAGCACGTTGACGGCACAGTGGCGCGTCTGGTACTTGGCTGCGCTATTGACGTGAGCTCCTGGAGTGAATGACGGCATAACGACATGGGCGCCAAGGATAACGTAGTTGATATGTTGATTGGTTTCACCATTACGACCACGACTGTATTGGTCATAGATACCGCCATTGAGAATTATAGGTCCATCGTCTCGGGTACCAAGTTCAAACTCAAACTGTCCGAAGCGGATAAAAGAGGTCTCAGTAACCTCAAAATGTCCTTTGGAACGGTAGCATCCAAGAGATGCGAAATACTGGGAGCCATTTGTCTTACCCGCGATACCCAGTTCTACCACAGGTAGGAAATCAAAGCGTATGGGGGCGATTATCTGACGTTTCGTTTGATAGCCGAGTTGCCATTCAAGACAATAGTCGGGCTCCTCATCAAAGTCAAGATCTACGCTCATAATAGTGAAACCTCGCGTATCTTGGGTAGCATGTGTGACATCTTTCTGACCCACCGATTCCTGCACATTGCCCACCAGCACGAGAGCATAGTCATAGACGGTTTTTTTAGCGTCGATGTTGCTGTTGATAAGCGTTCCTTTTATCGACGTAGTCTGAATGGTAGCGCCGTTGACATTGTTGTCTCGGGTACCAGCGGGGGCAAAAGCAGCCCCGGTATTACCATCAGCTATACCTGAGGTTATATTTACACGGTCGTAGTAGCCTCCATTGTTTCTGACATAGATGGCTTTGCCCCAGTATGCCTCGATGGTAATTGCTGTGACACCGTCAGGAACATAATAGTAGCCGCCTTGAGCAAAAACTCGACCGCTCTTGCTGTATAGGTCTTTATCCGTACATTTACGGTCTGCAAAGTTATAGCCATCCTGCCAATGAGGCACGAAACTATTTTCACCCTCTTTGTTCACAGCGGTAACTTTCCAACCTGTCACCACTTGGCTGGTGTAGTTGCCGGCATACTTTTCCTGCCATGTATCACCATCTGGGTTTCCGAATACAGTGTTGAAATAAGGCAACTGGATTTTATAATAGCCATAGTCATAGTTCTCGGGATCCATATTGGTAATGGGAATGGTGAGGGTCTTGTCTGCGGCAGATGAGCCGTCACCTGACTTAACTGTCACAGAGAGTGTCTGGCCCGTTTGATTACCAGGGTTGTTGATGACAGAAGCATATTTACCAAAAGGTTTCAGTATCGGGTAAGGGGCGAGATTGCGGTCAACAACCCATTTATACATGATAGAGGCATCCTTGGGGACGGCCTGCACTTCTGCTGTCGTCATTGTGCTGGGGGCTACGTCGGAGCCAACCCACCAACCGCAGAGTTCTCGGTTGCTGTTAAGTACGCTGCGGTGGAACTCTACCTGGGTTAGATAACGTTCCTCGGCAGGGAAAGAGCAGTTGTATGCTGTCGGCTCACCTGATGCGGTAGTGAAGGTTGTGCCGCTTCTGTAGTAGTTGTAGCTGCTGATGCCTGTTGCGGTAGCATTGGTTATCAAAGAGCCGCCATAGACTCCATACTGTTTTGTGCCGCCTGTAATATTACCATAGAACATACAATTGACCACAGCCGTGCGGAGGTTAGCGTATTTGTCATCTGTAACGGCCGCAGTGCTGGCATATGCGTTACGGCCTACAATTCCTGATGCTGTGTTATCTGCACTGACATCAGCGTAGCTATAACAGTTGATTACACGTGAATCATCGCGCAGACTGCCCACTATTCCACCGGCACAGTTGCCTCCGGTGGAGACAGATGGATGAGTGCCATTAGGGAAGCCGGAAGTGTCAGGTAGGATGCCGCAATTGTAAATGCGACTGTAGCCTTTAGCGATGCAGACAATAGCGCCAAGTGTGTCAAGGTTACTATTGATGTTGACATTCTTAAGGGTGACATTTTTTACTACACCGCCATGCACGGTATTGAAGAGCGGATGAGTAAGTCCAGTGATGATGTATGAATCACCGTCAAATGAGCCGGTGAAATCTGTAGTGATAGCACTGGTGCCGCTGGCAGATACATCTGTGCATAGTTTGTAATAGGCCGAAGAAGTAGTGCTATTGTTGACGTTAGTCACAAAATCAGAGAAGTCATCATCACCGTATATTAAATACGGGTTGGAGGCAGTTCCTTCTCCCTTAGCGAGTAACATCGTTGCTTGGTCAGAATCATAATAGCTGCTATGCTTGGCCACTGCAGTTACTGTCACTGGCAGTTGATCTACAGAAAAGGGAATGGGCGTTCCCGTATATTCCATTTCGGAACCGCTTCCTAAGGTATAATAAAGCGTAGCATCTGTAGGCATGCTGCATGAAAGGGTAAATGACAGACCGGCTCTTGTAATGACAGGAGTGGTGCACTTCAGTTTTACCGTACCGCTGCACACAGCAGATGTAATCATGTTCTCCTTGACAGCGATGGCTTTGATGGTGACCCCGCTGATGTTCTCCTGCAGTGGCTGGGTATATACGGCACTCGATGTAGTCGGAGTGCTGCCATCAGTAGTGTAGTAAATGGTTGCACCTACTGTTGCCGTTGTAATGGAGACTGCATTGCTGCCGTTGTTTTGGATGGTTAGTGTAGCTACCTGAGGAATAGATAACTCTGCAACAATGGAAGGGTCTAAATCCCCATGGGTGGCAATTGCTTTCACTGTCGTAGGACTGGTAACAGAGAACGGGCCAGTATATGCTGTACTCGTGGTAGTAGGTTCACTGTTATCGATTGTGTAATGGATGGTGCTTCCTTCGGTCCCACAAGTAATAGTGACCATCGAGGTAATGTTGTTAAAACTGATAACCGGTGTGGCACACCTGATGTCTATTTCACCCTCACCTATGTCGGAATTTATCATATTATCCTTAACGGCTATCGCTTTGATGGGTTTACCTCCCAGTTCTTCTGATGCACCGGTGTAAAGTGTTGATGAGGTAGTAGGGGTAGTGCCATCAATAGTATAATAATAGATCGTTGCACCGGGGGTTGTTGTTGTGATAGAGATATTATGGGTACCTGTTTCCTGCTGGATAGTAGGAGTTGCAACTTTTCCAATCGTTAATGTAGTCACTTCCGAATCGGTATATCCTTCTTTGGTGACAATGGCCTTGACGGTGGTCTCCTCGGTCAAAGCAAATGGCTCATTATACGATGTACCGTTAGTAGATGATGGTGTTGTTTCATTTGTGGTATAATAGATGGATGGTAATAAGGTAGCTGTCGTTATAGATGCTTTTCCTGTGTTTCTGTCGAAGGCAATAACAGGGTGGTCACACACTGTGGTATAAGTTGTCGTTTTAAATTCCCAATGGGCACCGTTGGTTGCACCTCTGCTATTGATGATACCCATATTCAGGCCATTGGTAATGCTTCCTTGCGCATAACCGATGCTACTGCTTGTCCATAAATTATCGATAAGTAGTTTAGGTATGATGGCATAACATATCACACGGCTTGCTCCGTCACCTCTTGCTGCCTGTACTACAACAAACTGATAGCGGTCTTCGTTTGCCGAATCATACGCTTTTACATCAATTGCTTTTGTTTGGTTACCTGTATTGTCGGCAGTACCGTTATAATACATGTACTTGCCCCCTGTTGCAGGGTTGATGATGTAATAGTACTTATACCAAGTATCGGATGAGGCCTCTTTAAGATACCACGCCCTGCTTTCGTTTGCCTGATTGGTGAAGATAACCTTGTCGGCCGTGGCGTCTGTTGCGGCATAATAGGTATCTTTCTGGATATTGTGTATTTCGTAATAATGTTTCTCCGAATCAGTTGAAGGTGTAAAAGGAGGGGCTGGGTATGTAAAGGTTCCGTTAAAGGCTATAAACTTCCACTTGGAGTTGGAATCGTTGATATACGCGGTATTTGTCAATCTGATGGGATTGGTAATGGCCTCACTGCCACTTTGCTTGTTCAAGCCATAATATGTCTGATTAGCTTTTACATTGATGTTATAAAAGTCTGTTGTACCACCATCGTTGTTTACTACGAGCTTGAACTTGCACTTTTCCTTGTTGTCATCAGACAAGGATACAATTTTAATTAAACGGTCACTAGTGTTACATATATATTTCCCCGTACTGTTGTTGACTATATAGTAATATTGAGTACCACCATCAGTGCCTGCATCCAGGAAATACCACAACATATATTCACCAAGGATATTATTGGTAGTAATGTTGTCATTTGCCTGGGGGGCTATAAAGAAACTCGGGAACGCATTCGTCTGAATCAGATACAGTTTCTTCTCACTGTCTTCGATGGTACCATTTTCATTGGTATCAGTCGTAATCTCCACGGGTGCAGTCTCTCCCCACGCCGTTGTGGCTCCCAGCGTCATCATCAGGAGCATAAAGGTGAGGGTGCGGCGGAGTTTGTTTGTGGCCGTACCTGTGTGTGATATTATATGTCTGATATTTAGTGTCATATGGTTACTTCTTCTCATTTCTGCAGTTTTTTGTTATGGTGTTTCCAAAAGACATAAACATACAAAAATAACTAAAAATATTGGCCTGTGCTATATTTGCACCGGCTTTTATGCACCTTGCGGCCTGCTGCTGCATGGTGTTCTTAGTTACATTGTTATGTCTTGTTCTATACTGCATTAGTTCTGTTATTCTATATTCACTTCTGTACTTCCTTCAACAAGCCCCTCGTTACCTCCGCCAAAGACATTGCCCATCACTTGGGTGGTGCCTTGTAGTGTGACGGTGATTTTGTTGCTTGCCCCCGTAACGGCACTCTCATCTCCTCCACCATAGACACTGCCTGTACTGGCAACTCCCTGGGTTCCTATCACACTATTGCCCTTTATGGTTAGGTTTACATTTCCCTTTACATTACCGAGAGTGGTGAGGTCCTCGGTGGTATAGAGTATGTGATTAGTATTGTCAATGCTGATGGTATTGCCGTGTGCCCAAGTGTAGGTGGTGGTTTGGCCTTTGATGGCAGTGCGGTAGGTGCCAAGAGCGTCATAGTAGTAGGGCTCCACGCGGAAGCCGATGCTGTCGGCCTCTACGTTGGGCAGCGAGGCCGAGAAGCCGGCACCGAATACATTGCCCTGCACGGTGCAGGAGTCGAGGATGGAGGTAACGTTGCCTTCAACCTTGCCGAGGCTACCACCGCCGTAGAAGTTGTCGGTGACGGTGCAGTGTTTCAAGTTTGAGGTGACACCGTGAGTGGTGGCCAGCGAGAACTTGACAAACTCCACGAAGATACGTGCCACATTGGTCTTATTGTCTGACATGGGCAGGAACTGGTAGTTGAACTGGGTGGAAACGCCGCCGTAGGTTCCGTTGTAGGCTTGTGTGTATTGCCCCGAAACCCATGTGTTCCAGCTGATGTTGGTCACATTATTTTGGTTGCTAGGCGCATAGCGGCTGTAAGAGTTTCCGCCGTAGCCGGCACCGAAGAAGGTGCCGATGGTGCATCCTGTGGCAGTGGTGGTGACGGTCTTATTAGCGCTCATGTCGCCGAATTTGGGGCCGCCGCAGAAGATATCTACATGGCTGTCGATGATGGTGGTGCTGAGGTTGCCTGTCACAGGCTTTGCTGCGTTGAGACCGCCGGCATAGAACTCGCGGATGTCGGCATTCTGGATGAGCCAGCTGATGTTGCCTGTATTGTCGGCACCATTAGCTTTACCTATGCCCTCCATGGCGGCACCACAGACGGTGCCGAAGCGGCCGCCGTTGATGTAGCACTCGGCATTGTCTGCATAGTTGTCGAGATTGGCATTGGCTACATACAGTCCTGTGAGGTAGAACTCATCAAAATCGCCGCCGGTAACCGATATGGGCGAGTGTTTTGTGGGCTGGAATCTATTACTTCCACTTGTTTGGTTCTTATCTTGGTGACAGCCTGTGTGGAACTCCTTGAACCACACGTTGCCCCCCACATGGATGTATGGTATCTTGTTTGATCTGCCTTTTTGGTTGTAGCTTACCCATTGCTCCATAACGCCGCCCTGTAGGATGAGGGCATCAGTCTCGCTTCTGGTCTGATTCTCATACTCGAACTGGGTGAACCGGAAGAGCGAGGTGTTGGTACCCTCGAACCATCCTTTGGGAATCATGATACCAAAGTTGTACGAGCCTGTGCCGCCGGTGGACTTCTGAGCCATACCGAGGCCAGGGATATTGATGAAGTCGGTTCTTACAGGATGACATTCAGTACGACCGTTGAAACGCAGCATATAGGAGTAGTCGGGCTCGTTGTCGCCATCAAGGTCAATAGAAGTCACCGTATAGGGCTTGGCTTTACTTGCTTCGATGGAGTTAAAATGATGATAATTGCCCACAAGCACAACTGCATAGTCATAAACGGAGTGATTATTTGCATCCCCTACAATACCAACAAAAAGTCCTGTACTATTCGTGCTTGAGATAGCATTGCCCATAGTGGTGTAAACCACCTGGCTTTCTCCGGCAATGGAATAACTGTTACCATTGGTGTAAATCAGACCACCACCAACGTTGGGCACATCATATCCGGTCTCCATTGCCGCATTATACACCTTGTCGGCATTTGGATCTGCCAAATAGACGCATTTGGCCCAGTAGGGCTCGATAGTGATTTCAGTGACGCCTTCGGGTACATCCCAGTAGGCACCTTGGTTGAATACACGACCACTGGTGCCGTAGAGGTCTTTGTTGGTGCAGTTGCGGTCGGCGAAATTGTATCCACCCCATGAGTCGGAAGCGGTGAAGGTGCCAGGCGTACCACCTATAATGCTGACAATCTTCCATCCCGTCACCACACGGTTGCCGTTGTAATTCTTTGTTCCTACGTCGTTGTAGTAAGGTAACTGAACTTTGTAGTAGTTAAAATTGAAGTGGTCAGGGTCCTTGTCGGTGATATTGAGGTTAAGCTGGGAGGTGGTGATTTGGGCTCCTGATGGTCGTTGGTAGACTGCCCCGTCGCCCATCTGAATTTTCACGGACAGTGTGCCTAACTTTCCACCCTTATTGCGCTCGGTCTGGGTAGTGGCATGTTCTGCATCTATGTTCACCACCGAGGGGTATTTGCCGAACGGCATCAGTATGGGATAAGGATGCGATGTGCCAATGCTGTCGGGGTGCAGCACCCACTTGTACATAGGTTCTTTGTCATAGCTGTCAGTGGCCCACCAGCCAGCCAGCTCGCGGTGGCTGTTGAGAAGATGACGATAGAACTCGAAACGCTGCAGGAAACGGTCCTCGGCACCGAGGGCACAGTTGTAGGTGATGGTTGCTGTAGGACTTACATACGGGGCTTCGAGGCGGAAATAATTGTAATTGCCTACGCCGTTGTCACCTGCATTAGAAATGCTCTTGCCGCCGTAGATGGGGGATTTGTTGTTGCCAGCAGTGATGTCGCCATAGAACATGCAGTTCATCACCATGGTCTTGAGATTGGTGAGGACGCTGGTGGTGGCGTAGTTATTATAGCCCACGATACCGGCGGCATAGTTCCCGCTACTGACGTTGGCATAGCTGTAGCAATTGATGACACGGGCGTTGCCATTGATGAAGCCCACCAGGCCGCCGGCGATGTCGTTGCCCGTGACGGTGCCACCCTGCAGGCCGCAGTTGTAGATGCGGGTGTGGCCTGTGGCGATGTTGCAGATGGCCCCGACGGTGTCACCACTGACGGTGGCGGTGGTGAGTAGGATGTTTTTTATCTCGGCATCCTGGGCATAAGCCACCAAGGGGTACATGGACGAGGCGATGCGGTTATTCTGGCCGTCGATGGTGCCTCTGAAAGGTGCTGTGGCGGTGCCGATAGAGCCGTCGATGGTGAATCCTTCGGCCAGCTTGTAACTGCCGGTCATATTGGTGATTAGGTTGGTGGAGTTCACCTCTACAGCATCCTGAAGGGTGGCAATGAAGGAATCGTGGTAGCCCGCTTTGGAGGCATAGGCGCGTATCACCGTGGCACTGCCTTTGGCAAAGGGGGCGGTGTATTGATTCGACGAGGTGGTGGGATCAGTACCGTCGGTGGTGTAGTAGATGGTGACACCGGTCTCACCGCTGATGGTGATATTGCCATCGCTCTCGGTGATGGTGGGCTCCTGTAGCGTAGGAACGTAGTAGGTCAGCACATCGGAGTAGCCGTTGCCTAGTTTGTACCCGCGCACTTTGACCACGGTGACGTCAGTACCTGCTGGCAACACCACTGTGGTGCTAGGTACCAATTCGGGCTGTCCAGAACCTGGATTACTGGGAAGGGTTGCAGTCTTCGAGGTGGTGTAGCGGAAGGTGGCACCTGCAGGCGTCAAGGTCAGCGAGCCGTTGGCATTGACACCGGTGATGGCCGGAGTGGCCAGCTTGGAGTAGTCATATGTGGTTGACGATGAACGGCGGTAACCCTGTCTGAAGGCTCGTGCCGTATGGGTAGAGGGAGCGCTGTTGATGTTTTTTTGTATGTGGGCAGAGTACACTGTACCGGTGGTGGAGGTGGGTACATTACTGTTGTTGTTATATCTTATCGTGGCATTGACGGTCTCGCACGACATCGAAATATTTGCGTTGCTGCCTTCAATGGTCATGGTGATGGTGGGGGTTGCACACAGAGGTATCGCCACGGTTACGGGAACTGAGACATCGCTGAAATCGCCAGCGGTACGGGCGGCTACTACACGCAGTTGTTCTCCGTCAAGATCCAGCGGGAGGGTGATGCTGTCAGTGGTGGAGGTGGAAGTGGAAATTGGAATGGTTCCATCGGTGGTGTAGTAGTAAGTAACGTCGGAGGTTGAACAGCTGAGGCCGTACTTGCCGGTATTGCTGTTGAAGGTGATGGTGGGGGTGGCGCACTGTTGCGTGTTGTATATGGTGACAGTGGGGTTCTGGAATGTGTTGTCGCGCACGGCGATGGCCTTCACGGTGCCTGTGGCCAGGGTGAAGGGGACGGTGTAGTGGGTCGACGAGGTGGTTGGGTCACTGCCGTCAGTGGTGTAGTAGAAGTCCACGTCGGTGGCTCCCTCATAGCTGCTGATAGTCACCTCCTGGGTGGAACTGTTGTAGCTGATAACTGGGGGAAGGCATACCTTCTTGCTGGAATCGATAGCCGCAGGCTGGGTCCATTTCTCACGGCCTTTGTTCTCGTTGAGTACCTCCCAGAGCCCAACCAGACCTTTGTAGTCTCCTTGCGAGTAGTTGTCTTGATTGCCGCCGGAAACTTCCATCCACCAATATTGTTTACTGGCATCTTGTTGGGCGTAGATGGAGGCGTGGCGGATGCCTATACGGCTATCCGTACTGCTTCGCTTGAAGAAAAGGAATTGGGTGGTGTAGTCGTCGGGTACCTGCTGGGTCTCCAGATGAAAGCGCCGGTGGGCGGGGTTGTTATTGTCCACCACCCCATTGATCACCACGTAGCGACCCGTGAGCATATGGCGCAGTCGGTAGATACCTGTCGATACCTTCTCCACATACCAGATGAAGTTGTTGATAGCCTCATCGGTGGTCTCCTTGCTCTTTTTGTAAGTGGTGAGGTATGGGGTGTTGGCATCGTTGTTGAAGTACTTCATAGTGCCGCTACCGCCCGCTGGCACCAGGAAGTAGCCTTCGTTATTCTGCTTGTTCTCCAGGTAGTAGAAGCCGCTCTCCATGTCGTAGTCGCCCTGAGCCTTTAGTGGTAATGACGTACCGAGCAGTAGGGCTGCCAGAAGCGCGAAGGTGCGGAGGTGGCAGTTGCGGCGGGGTGTCAATTTGTTGTTACTTCTCATAATTTTCATCTTCTGCTTGTCAACGTCTTCAATTATGTTTTAGCTCAACTTTTATATCATTATTTTGTTACTGCAATCTTCTGGTGGTTCACTATGTAAACGCCGCGGCTGTTTACGGGTACGGTCACCTTGGTTGCGGGCTGGATGGTGAACTGCTTGAGCAGCTTGCCGGCTACGGTCATTATGGTTACCTCGGCCGGGTATTCAAGTGTGCTCTCTATGTGGATGTTCATATCCTGCGTGTAGATATAGAGACCAGTCTGGGTCGCTACCTCCTCAAGTTCATCCTGATCACCACGGTAGCCCAGATAGAGGGCGGTGGCACGGGTACCCATGCGCATCTGAGCAGTATGAGGTGCGGTGGCGGTGGTAAAGTATGCACGGAACGGTACAGTCTTGACCTTGGCGCCAGCCGTAGTGTCATTCTGGAATGCTACTCCGGTTGAATTGAGCAGATAGGTTTCTGAGCCGTTAAGTTCACGGGCCTGATATGTGGGCTTGAACTTGTATGCGGCATCTGTTACCTCAACGGTCGTCTCATAATCCTCATCAGATACTCCAATCTGGACATTGCCGTCAGCAGCTGAAACAAATGTAACGGTCTGTCTGCCAAGCTTAGGCGGTCTGGTAGGATCAGCCGTGTTCTTGGCTTCAAAGTTTCCGCTCAGGTCAAACTCATAGAATCTCTCACTGGGGAATCCTATCAGATACGGCTCTGTTGCTGCCTGGAACGGATATTTATTATACTTTCTCGGGCCATTATAATACTCGTCATGATAGATATCATCATTGGCATCACGTCCGCCGTTCCTGGTGTAATAGTAATCCCACAGGAATGTGTTGGAGTAGGTGATGTCAGCACCCTTGCCGGCAGCCTTGTCAGCATCAGTAGCCTTGGCCAATGACTTGAACAGAATCTTGGTGTTAGTGTTATCATCAGGATCCATCTTGTCTGGTGTACGCAGCCAGTATTCATGACCTACCGTGCTGCCCTCATAGAAGTGGGTTATCATACCCTTGTTACTGGTGGTGACAACATTGGCGGTGAACGGCAGGCTTATGCTCTCCCAACCGGTACCTGCGTTCCTTACAAATATCTCTGGTGTGCGCTGGTACCACATCAGGTTGTCATAATCACTTCTTGAGCCCATGACGTAGCTAATAGGAGCGTTGAAGTCCTGTTTGTCAACCAGGAACTGGTCATTGACGGCATGATATGAATGGTCTGATTCCATTACAACTAGATGACCATGCATCCTCAGGCTGTCATCTCTTGATATCTTTCTGATGCTCTCATAGCCGTCATTAGCCAGATATGTTTGGTAGTCGGGCTCCTTGAAGTAGTTATTGATAACATCTGTGGTAGCTGCATCGGCCTTGATGGAGTATGCCAGCAGGTTCTTGGTCTGACCGTCAGTGCGTATTGAGGTAAGTCCGCTGAAGTCAAGCAGCGGGGTGTAGAACCTGTTACCGGATGACATGCCCTGATTATAGTCACTGTCATCATATCCGGTAAAGTCTATTGCTGTCATTCCCGGATATGCCGGTATGCTGTCCTGATTCTTGAAGCTGGATACCAGGTATGCATCAGGATTGAAGTAAGCCACATTCATATCACTGCTGCCGTAGTATGCCGGAGCGCGATATACGCGGTTGGATGTAGTGGCAGTAGTGTAGTAGTGTGACGGCAGCATCTGATGCGGCTTATCGTCATCATAACCGAATGTGAGGTTCTGGCCAAAGAAGATGTAGTCATCAGGCCATATTGGGGCAAATATGGCTTTCTCATCCGTACTGCTTTCAAATACCTGACGGTAATCATCATCTATGCTGGTGGTTCCACCGGCAAAGCGGTAATCACCGTCCGCATAACGCTCGTGGATATAGTCCATATTGCCATACTTGGCATCTGTGGAGGCAGGATAGTAGATGGTATCTAACTTATATCCGTTCTCCGAGTCAATGTAACGGTAATCTAAGCCGTCGTTTTGACCGATGCCGTTATAATAGCGTCTGTTCAGATAGAATCCGTTAAGGTTATATGCCACCTCACCGTTACGGAATGACTGGGCAGGCTTGCGGATAGGTGTTCCGTGATCAACATATCCTTCACTATCTTCATAATCAGCAATCATCTTGGTATATGAACCATTCTTGACTGCATCAGTATCATTCTCCAGATAGTAGCTGTTCACTATCTGAATCTTATCACTGGTGGATCTGCTTGGATTGCCGAATACAGGTCGTGATGTCTTGGCTACTATTGATGAAGTGCTTATCCAGCTGTTCTCAATATAGCCGGTACCGCTTTCTGCTATACCAGCACCAGTGAATGTACCGGTTACACCCAGGTTATAGACGTTACCGCACAGGTTCTGGAACAGTGAATTTGTCAGTCCTGTTATTGTGTAACCGTCACCGTGCAGCGTACCCTTGAAGCATTCATCCATTTCATAACCTATAGGAGTCCATGTACTGTCTGAATGGTCTATGTCTGTACGCAGAATGAACTCAAGGTTGGTTCCGCCACGCACGCCCTTGGTTACGATGGTGCCGTTCATGTCCTTGGTATCAATGCTGTTGTTGAGCAATGAATGACCTTGCAGGCTACCGGCAGCAGTAACCTTGCCGTCTGTAACTTCTGTGGAATTCTTGTCGAGTAAACTCAGGTCAAACAGATCCTTCAACAGGTCAAGACCGTTCTCATCAGCGCCGCTGTAGTCATTGATATATATCTTGCTGTCACGCTTGAGCTCAGTGCGGTCATAATCCACATACATATGGTGATCCTTGTCATCCATCACCTCCTTAAGGTCATGGTAGTTAGCCACGCTTACAGGAACAGCGTTGGAGTAGGTCTTGCCTAAGTATGTCTTAGCGTAGTAAGCTAAGTAGTAACCGTCCTGATACCAGAATAGCGGGTCTGCGGCTAAATAATTAATACCGTTGATGTGGCTCTCAGCGTAAGACGGTTTCTCAAAGAGCTCCCATCCGCGTTCTATAACTTCATATGCACCAGGAGTTACATCAGGAGTATTTAATGATACGCTTGTACCGGGCAGTACGATGTCCGGACTGGTAATATCATCAATTGTAGGAATACCGCTCTTGAACTGCAGGTGGATGTTGAGTACATGGCGCTCACTGATAGGTGTGATGTTGTTACCTGACTCATCACTCTCCTCATAATCATACTGGTAGATAACGGTTATGATCTTGTCGCGGCTCAAGTCAAATATGTCGGAGTTACGGCTCACATAGAGCGTACTGGTCTCAACAGGTGCCTTGCCTATAATGGAGAAGTTTGTCTGCTTGTTGATAAGGCTGGTATAGCAGTTTTCGTTGTCGTTCTGTTCACCTTGAGCAATGATAACGCCTACAGGAACACTGTCTCCAAGGTTATAAATGTGATCTGGTGTTATGCCCATAATATCCTTGACTGACCGACCTATAGCAGTAGAGTCAGAAATGGTGTAACCCTCGCGGCAGAAGTAGAGTCTCTGACCTATATATTCTGAGAGTCCAGACAACTGCGTGATGTAATTAGTCTTCATTGAATCAGGCAGATTATCATATGTGCTCTGTTCAATGGTCTGTCCTACGGCATACGGTTCAAGATAGGTGAACTCAGTATTCACTACGTAGTATGGACCTGCGTTTTGAATCTTGATTGGAGCATAATGCTTCTGTTCATTGGGTAGGCGTTCAAACTCAGTACGTGTAAGTACAGTGCCGTTTGTGGCGATGGAGTCTGTACCAT
Source organism: uncultured Bacteroidales bacterium (assembly GCA_902774275.1). GTDB lineage: Bacteria > Bacteroidota > Bacteroidia > Bacteroidales > Bacteroidaceae > Colenecus. Next base: position 23,194 of record CACYHN010000017.1, on the reverse strand, counting down.
CATCTGTTATGAATTCCAATGACTCAGCACCGTTGTACCTGGCCTCATAATCAATAGGCGTGGTCAGAGAGTAGGTAGCCTTGTTCTGCTTTGCCTCATGGAATGTGCCGTACTCAGAGTCATACTGATATTTATAACCTTCTCTCTTTGAGTAGGTGGAATCTATAAGCAGGTCAAGTGCATCATAGTTGAACATGAAGTGGCTGCGGTCTTCCTCAGACATAGCGCTCCAGGCATTCAGGGCACGGTAGTTGTTGTCTTGCTGATAGTAGTTTCCGCCATAAGGCCTTATTGTGTCACTGGTGCAGTAGTATGCGGGAACAATATACTTATCAATATCATTCCAGATGGCCGTAAGTGTTGCTATATTGCTGCTACCCGGAGTAAGACGGCTGATACGGGCATTCAATGTATCCTTATATGCTTTTATTTGAGCAGTGTCCATCACATCACCGGCGGTGATGTATTCAGCCTCAGCCAGCCTGATGGTGCTGGTGCATATGAATGCCGGGGCCACTTTACCGTCAAGTGCCGCAGGGCTGTACTCTGATAAAGCCAAGCATGCACCTTTTTGTAAATGTATGAGTCCGGTTCCGTTGCCGCTTATCTTTGTGGCATCAACAGTAGCATTGGTAATGTATGCGCGCTCAAATGTGGCTTGCTCAGGCAGTGCGGCTTTCTCAGTGTCGTTGAGTCGGCCATAAGCAGCTTTGTATGTGTCATATATATCCTTGCTTATGATTTCTGCCGGACTGTAATTACGCTGTCCGTAGAGGCCGGTGCTCAATGCTCTGTATGTTGGGCCGTCGTTGTAATTCAACTTCACGTCAGCAGCCAGTTTTGAATAATCAGTGCTGGTTTTCTTATCGGCAGTAGAACCTTCAATAGGTGTGTACCACTTGTTCCATACCTCCGGATTGTCAACATTGTATGTCAGTATGTAACCGGTGTTATGACTTATGTTGTTGGACAGACGTACCAGGAAGTCAAAGTCAACGGTATCATTCACTACAACTCCATCAACCAGTTTCTGTTGAGTTACAACGGGCTTGCCGGCTTTCAACGCCTTATACTGTTCCTTAAGCAGAACGGTATCAGCCTTGAATTCCATATTACCTATCTTGCAGTCATCAATTACCACATAAGTTGAATCAACAAACAGCTTTTGCTCAGCTTTACTCAACTTCTGCCAATCCCAGTAACTGATAGGATCATTCAGCTGATACTGGACATCATTCAGAACCAGTTTGTTATTTGCGGTAAGAGGTCTGGTTGTTGTTCCATTGTTAACCTGATAATATGCATAGAGATTGGGCTGTACATTAAGCAGTTTCAGCTTACCGTTGGCTCCGGCTGAGATGGTAAGTGGGATATTTACTGTCTCGCTGTATGCGTTAGGTGTTCCGGTATATGCTGAGATATATTGATCATATACGTATATCTGACCTTTTATGAACCAGTAGTGGGCAGGTACAGAGTCTTCTCCGTAATACCTGCCGCTTATGTTATAGCAGTCATCAATGATGGTCTGTGTGCTGTGAACAAAGTTACCTGAAGACTGCCACTCATTGGTGTTGGTGGTAGCCACAGCCTTTGCATATTTATATCTCTTGTTTGTTTCAGCACCGTCATTGAGCGGTGAAAGGGTTGTATGGGTTTTTCCGGTTAATGAGCGTGTACCATGAACGTTCTTGGCATATACAAATCCGCCTCCTAAACCGGTAGATACGTTGATGAGGTCAAGTTCAATAACACCAGTAATAATACCCCAGTCTTTATCCCTTATATCATAAGTGGTTGTGGTGGCCTCCTCAGATTCTTGCTCCTGTTCAACCTTCTTTTTCTCATTGGTCAGTTCCAGATATACGCCTGATGCCAGAGCCACCTGGTTGTAGCTGTTACCATTGTTACGCGTGCGGTCTGTCTTATGATATTTCTTCCAGTTATAGAAAGTGGATCCGTTCTGTCCATATACATAGTCCTGTCCTCCTATGTTATAGGTGGCCCGATATGTTGCATGATCAATATTGTCAGATGTACGGATGGCACCATTATTGTATTGATCACCAAAGTCAACGTCACTGGTAAGAGCACCCAGATAATTCACAACGCTGTAGATACCAAAGTAGTTGCCGTGGTATGCAGCATTCTCATCTTTATACAATCCAATGCTGTCAGCAGCAACTAAATCTGCTGATGTATATCTTGCTGAATCAGCAGCTATGTTTGATTTTCTCTTGTTGAGTGATACCTCACGTACGCGGTTGATTGTATAATTGGTATGATCCATTACATCAACTACACGGTCACGTGCACCCTGCATCACTAAGCGGCTGCCGAACACACCGCAGAAATCAGCTCTCTGAAGGGTGTTCAATGTACGTCCGGGAGCACGCAGCAGCACACCGCTCTTTTGCCAATATTCCTCTCTGGGTGTTGACATGTCAGCGTTCAGAATTGTTGTTCTGCCGGCAAACAGAGAGAGTAATTCTTCTTGAGAAAGAGTAGAACCTACCTTGTAAAGAGTGCTGTCATTGTCAGAACATTCTTTCTTACATGTGTATTTCAACTCATAGTAGGCTTTCTCACGGTCAGGCAGTGCCTCATATGAATCAATTTCAATGTTCTCATCGATATGGTAGAAGTCAGTACCGTAGTTGGTTATGTTGAGTTCACGGTAGCCATCTACGAATGTGAGGTTACCGTCACCGTACAGTCCGCCCACGCGGCCGGTACCTACGGTTACCAGGTCACGGTGATAGACGTCATTGATGGCTGCGGTGGCATTACCGTAAACAGTGGTGATATGGGCACTCAGGTCAGTACCTGATGATACGTTACCGCCGGCGAATACGGCGTTGTAAATAATCACGCCTCGCTCCTGGTCCTTATTGCCGGCATCCAGTTTCTGCCAGTCATTGTTCCAAGTAGAATTTTTAGCTTTCTTGGGCAGGAGATTCAGATATGATGTGGGTACATAATCCCACTGACTGAAGACAGAATCTCCGATGGCCAGGCTGCCGGTGGCAGTATCCTGAAGCCAAGGCTCTATCAGCACTGCGCAGTCTTCTGTCATTATCTTCTCACCACTGCTAAGTACAAATGAACTGCCGTCATATTCATAATAATAGCCCTCATCGCCATTATCATACCTTTCACCTGATTTCTTGCCTGATGCACTAAATACAAAGCCCTGATCGCCGCCTCCGAATACGTTGCCGTAACCCTTGGCCAGCCCCTCTGGCGTACCTATTACGCCGCCATGGATATTGACCTGAGTCTTTCCGAATACATAACCGTTAGTGCCAAGGTTATGGGTACCTCCATAACCAAGCTTGTTATATCCCTTACCGCCACCGAATACGTTGCGCAGCACGTTACCGCTATACATATAGACGTGTGCCTCACCCGGATGGTCTATATTGACCTTTCCGCTTACTTCCGTGCTTGAACCGCGGCCAACGGTGGCAATCTCACCACCGCCGAATACGCTGTTACGGACAATACCGCCATACAGTATTACATTTGACGTATCAACTGAACTCATGTCATCATATCCGCTACCGTATATGTTACCGTAGTCTTCAAGGCGGTCTTTACCTTTCCATTTCTGTTCCTGAACGTATGTCTCATCATCAACCTTAGGAACATATCGGGCCAGAGCGCCAGGGGATGTGATAATACTTCCTGTATCGCTGAGAGCCTGGTTATCATCAAGATGCAGATAACCTATGTGTCCGTTGTTCAGAATGATGTTGGCTGTACCAAGCACGGCACCGCCCTCACCGCCGGCGTATGCGTTACGCTGGATTGCAGGATCACCTTTCAGGAATGTGGTGTCAGCCCCGGCCAACTCACGGCGTATGCCCAGTATGACGTGTGTCTCACCGGGTGATGTGTCATTACCTACATTGCCTTTCCATCCGCCGCCATAGACGTTACGTGCTGTTCCACCCTCAATATATGCTGTGGTGCCGGCTGTGTATCCGTATGGATTCTGGTTGCTCTTCTGGCCCACGCCGAATGCATCATAAACTCCACCGGTGGTACCGGCTGCAAATATATCCTTTGAAACAGTTCCTCCCAGAAGTGCTAAATAGGTTGTGCCATAAATGTCGCCGCTTCCGATCTTGCTGTCGTGTCCCAATCCGCCGCCATAAGCATAGCCATATACCTGAGCACCGCTGTTTATTATAACATTGGTGTTGTATCTGCCATTATCATATTCTTTACGTGGAGTAACCAGCGGGTTGTCAAGGTTAGTGTATATATTCTTGACGTAAGTGCTGTCATTTCCATCATAAATCCTTTCAGGTTCATAACCGTTGTCAATGGTCCAGCTTGCTATCCATTGCGGATCTGATACGCTGTCCAGACCTTGAACACCATACAATGTATTGATGTATCTCTGAATACTGGGGGCATTGATTACAAGACCGTCCTCACCTCCACCGTAAACCTCATATACTTCTGCATTTGTGTCCAGGTTAACCTCTGTGTATTCAGACCATGTGTTTTCACCGCGGCCGGCACCAAAGATGGTGGCTGTGCTCTTACCGTATTTATAGTTGTACTGGTTAACTCTTGAATTGATGTTGACTTTGCCGTAAACAGTGCGGCGACGGTTGTTGTTACCGCCGTAGATGTTACCGCTCAGAATATCATTACCTACATAGTCCTTAGCCTGTGTGTCATATCTTCTGGGGCTGTATGTGAGCCATGCATCAGAACTGTTATAGTTCACATTGGCTTCATATACATCACAAGGATCAAGGGTAACATTGCCGTATGCTCCGCCGAATATACTGCCTATGTCAATCTTGGAGCCTTGGGGAACATTCACAACGGTGCGGCGGGTAAGACCCTCATTGTAACTGCCGCCGTATGCTGCGCCAACCCTTCCGCTTATGAGGTCAACGATGGCAGATACGCTGTCCAATTGTGCCAGATAGGTGCGGTATGCCTGTTGTGCAGAATCTGATGCATCTGCGGCAGGTTTCTCCATAGGAAGAACTGTTTTTCTCATTCCCATGCCGCTGTAACTTCCGGAGCCATATATCTCAGTAAGGCGGAAGTTATTGATGGTGGTATCGGCAATATCTACAAGTACGTAACTTCTGTCTTGTGCCTTGTCACCATCACGGTTACCCGGATAACCTGTGCTTCCTCCAAATATGGCTTTCAGGGTATTATGCTGTACGTCATCAGGATGCAGGTTAACGAATGCATTGTGCAGATACGGCATATCTACCTGCTGGCCGTCAACGTAGTATTCCGGATCATCATAAGGATAGTTGCCGTATGAACCGCCGAATATGGTATCAACATGTCCCTGCAGGTACTCCACGTATGCCGATGCGTTAAGTACCTCTGCCGTTTTAGTGCTGGAATCATAACCGTAAACCTTGGGCAGCGCAAAATCACTTACATGGCTTGAGAAATCGGCTGAGCCAAGAATACTGCCGCCAAAGTCATTACCGCCATATACTATATCGCGAATCCACGGGAATCCGCTGGTGAGAGTACTGTCCTCATTTTTCTGACGTCCGATATAAACCTCCGTATGTCCCAGTACATCAGCATCACTGGCTCCGCCGAAAGCATCGTATATGCGGCCATTGCCCAGATAGACATATGAGTTACCTGCTACATCACCTTCATTGCCGGCTCCGTAAAGGAACTCAACTTCAGCCAGCTTGTCAGGAACATTACCGGTCTGTGCATCGATGGGTGATGCGCTGGCCAGATTTACAACGGTGCTGAATGCGGAATCATACTCCAGTTCGTCATCGGCGTTTTTCTTACCTATCACACCTGCATAGCCGCCACCGAATATCTGGAGCGTGTAGCCCTTATAGTGATTTACGGTGGCACTACCCCAAATCTCGGTATCTTCACCATAGCCGCCGCCAAATACAGACATGGCTACGGCGTTGAAATCATTGGATTGGTTGTCAAGGATTACACCTGTACGGCGCTGGCCGTCAGGATCAATGATAAGACTGTCTTGATTCTCATCAGATTCAATGGCATCGGCAAAAATCTCATCCTTTACGAGCAGGTCATTTTTGATGTTGATTACGACATTTCCGTTTACGATACCGCTGTTGTAGCAGCCTCCGAAAATGTTACCGCTCATTAGACGCCTGCCGTCATCATTGTCTTCAGTGTCTGTATCTGTAGCTATGAATCCGGCATCTGTCTCATCATCCCATATTGCTGTGTTCCATACCAGTTTGGTTCCTGTCTTAGTTAACTCATAGTAATGGATTCCTTGAACATGATTAACTGTGTCATTCCCGTTTGAAACGAATTCAGTGGAACGCAGGTTTGAAGTATAGTACTTCTTGCCTTTGGTAAGGACGGTGCCATCGGCCAATTCCGTGAATTCATCATCCCATCTCTTTGGCTCAATTCTGGGGCCCTCTATGTTCATAACCAGACGGTTCTGGATCTGGCTGCTGACATCATCCTTGTCAACCCTGAACAGTCCGTCTTGTGCAATTTCTGATCTGGTGCCCAGAATGCCGCCCATGTAAGAGGCATTGTATATGGTTGAATCCACATTAGCATTGTTGCAACCACCCACTAACTTATCGTAAATGATTACACGGGCGTTCATGTCCATTGTGTTGGTACCGGTGTATGTCATACTACCTACATTGCCGCCCCAATAGAATGAACCGAAATAGGTGGAGTAATCCTGATATGTGAACCTGTCTATCTCTTCCTGACCGTCAAATGTAACTTTTGGTATGTAACTCATGGCGGCACCCTCCATGTATGTGGCAAACTGGGTGGGGTCTTTTAGGTTTATATTACTGTAATCAAGGGTGTCAACATTTCCAGCATATAATTTCAGTATGGTTGTGTCAACCATGTTTTCACCATTGTTGCCCATGAATACCTTGTCAGCAATGACGTATGAACCAATCTTGAGTTCTATCCTTGGCTTGTCATTTGTTATTTGGGGCTCAATTGTGGCACTGTTACCGCCGCAATATAGTGAGCCGCCTATTATGGTGGGAACAATAGAGTCCTGATTGTGGCTGTCTTTTACGGTTTTTCCAATCACGTGTATTGACACCTGCTCTGCGTCAGGGCGAAAATGATTGAGTGCTGTGACAGATTTTATGCCGTCATCCATACCATTAACGTCAACATTGGCTTTTGCCAATACTGTGTCAGGATTATAGTACAGGTCTCCGTATATGTCATGCTTCCTGAGGAGGGCATTGTCAGTGTAGGGGTATGAACCGTTGCCACCGCCATAAAGATTGCCTCTGATGCTGGTGTATAGGCCTACGGCATTACCGCCATATACCTGACCTGTTACGTCGTTTCCACCATAGATGTTGTTTACATCACCGCCAAACACCACTGTACGGGCTGACAGGCCGGCCGGGAAAGATATTCCGTCTTCATATACCTGAATGATCTTGACATCCTCTCCATTCAGTTGTGGACGTACATCGGCCATACGGCAACCGCCGTAGAGGTTATCAATGACGATGGTGGATGAATCAGGGATAGTAAGCAACAGGCCCTCAGGGCTAGTCATGTTGCCGCGGTTTCCACCGCTATATACGTTACGTATCTTTCCGTTTTCCAGATGCCATGTGGGGCGGATGGCCATCTCTGCCACGTTGTTGCCGCCAAATATACGGCCTATCTGGAATTCATCACTGCTGGGGAATGAGAAGCCTGTATTGATGCCCATCTGCTTGAAACGTGCCTCCGTGAGCAGATCTCCCTCAATGGAGGTTTGGTTTTCTATCCTGTCATCAACGATCCGGTTAACCACATTACTTGGATTTTCTACGCAGATGACAGTCTTTTCAGTGATGGTGGCGTTGTTACCGCCTCCGTATGCGTAGACTATAGATCCTCCGTGTAAATCAATGTAGGTCTTTTCTATGTCCGGTCTGGTTAATTTTGCGGTATCAGAGGCAATTATAGAAGAGTCTTCAACAGACAGGGCATAATATGTGGTTACCTCATCTTCTGTTAGGGATGTGTAGATATACTCTCCGTTACCGCCTCCAAACAACTGGCCGATGTAGATTGACTTTAAGTCTTTATATACTGTCGTACCGTCTGCGAGAGTTGTATCTTGATCTGTCTTTGCATTTGAAATGTGTACAAATGCGTTCCAGGTGTTATCTACACCATCTTCTTGTGCATCCACCATTATGGCTGGTACGGTTTCTGAAGAGCCTATCTTTCCGGCTATGTCGTTACCTCCATAAACGCGGTCTATCAGGATATATCCGTCCTGGCCCTCATTTTCTCCGTCAATGTGCACCAGCGCGCTTCCAACCACATCGGCCATTCTGGCGCCGCCAAACACACTTCCTTCCATATCGCCGGACAGTACATGGACTGTGGTGTTTCCGCCCACCTTACCCATATCACCGCCGCCATATACGTTACCGCCTATGACCAATTGCGCCTGCGCGTATATGGAAATTAAGAGCATAGGTATAAGAAGCAATCCCTTCAGCTTGCAGCTAAAGGGTGACGATGTTTGTATGTGATTGAATATCTTCATCTTAATGCTATGGTGTCAATATGTCAAAATCATGCTCTGCGTCATCATCAATCATCTGCGCTATGTATGAGGGCTTGATCTTAAGTTTAACAATGAAATGATCTCCAGGTTCAGGTGGTACCAAAGCGGCATCATTGCTTCTTCTGAAACTTGTCAGGTCAAATTTGTTGGTCGAAATCTGCCCGCCTCTAACCTCAATGGCTTGGGTAGCCCTGTTATATATGTCATATTCCACTTTGAGCTGTACGGTGGGGTACTCTAAGCCTGATAAGTATGACACAGGCAGGAAACAGAATGATGCGTATTCCTTATAATCCTCAGTAAGTGTGGCGTAGTCCATACCAGAGTCACGGTTCTCATTTGCCGTGGGGCCTGTCATGAGGTCTATCTCCAGCTTCTTAGTGGCAAAATGTGCGGTATTGTCCAGCCTCATTCCTTTTGTGAACGTATAGGTATGGTTACCTGCCAGCTTACCGTTAGTTACAACTATCTTGGCGCTCTTGAGGCGGATGTCACGTATTATGTGATATTCCGGATCAATGGCAAATAATATGGTGCACTTAGAGTACAGATGGTTAAAGGCCATCCACACTTTCCAGGTCTTGTCATCTGACGGTGTTTCAACCTGACCTATGTTGAAATAACCCTTTTGCAGTGTTGGTGTGCTGCTGTTCTCTGATGACTGGCCTGCGGCTGCTATGCACACCATTGGATCTGAAGTAGTAATGATATCAAGATCTGTAAATGAAAGAGCAGCACTGTCAAGACTGAGCGTATCTTGTAGCTGGGCGTTCTTGAATATACCCCAGTTGAAAGTCTGGTCTGTGGCGCCCGGCAGTAATGTGGGTGTTATGGCATATACGCTGAACTCGCGGTTTCCGTCAGCATTCACAGATACTGATGAACGCCATGTATCATTGTTGTATCTGAATGAGCCTGCCGCACGAAGGCTTGCATCGTTGACATTAGGTGCTGCATAGACTCTGATCACGGTACCATTGCCTAAGAAATCATCTGTATAGACATCATTAGAGGCGGCACCTTGCACGGTTACTGTGCCGCGGGTGCGGATTACGTTATCTACATGGCTGGCTATGGCAGGATATAGTGTAACGCCGGTTCCGGTATATTCTTCCAGGTCATTCTGGCAAGATACCAGTATCAGTGCAACCAATGCTGCCATAACCCAAACCTTTTTGAGCCATGCATTGTGTATGTTGCTTGCGTTAGTCATATCTCTGCAAATTTAGTTAAATTCTTTTAATTCTGCAAATATAAATACTTTGTATTTATTTTCTCACCAATTGTAAAGTTCTCTCGTAACATCATGTGTTATCCAGTTCTCTACTGCAATTGATTCTACCGTCACTCCTCCGTTTGATGTGTCAAACAACAAGGTGATGATATATGTCTTGCCTGGCAGGGTATAATAATCATCATGCTCTTTACCCAAGGTAACTGATACTTGTTCAGAGATCTGCCTTTCAGCAGAACCTTCCTTGTAAACAACCTTCAAGCCCAGGTCTTTCCACCTGTGCGGTATCATGAGCCATCTGTTTACTACGGTAGGCTCAAAGTAGGGATCTTCTTCCAGTTCATTCTTGTACGCAATGGTGTCAGCGAAAGTGTCATCATCCCACAATGTGTACATGATGTCCTTGTCAATTGTGTCAGCATCGGCATCCATCTTTTTGGTGAGCAGCACAGGCTTGTCATCATCATATCTCTGCTTGAAATCAGTGGTGCCTCCAATAAGGACGGAATCTATATAGTTATCACTTGCGTCCTTTGATGCGTAAAGCTTGATGCCTTGTACCACAACGCCTCCTGTCAAAGTGGAGTCAAGATATGACCCTATGTAGTAAGCCTTGACTACAAGTTGTGACAGAACATGATGGAATGACATCCTTACGCTGCCAAAGAAGCTGTAATCAGGATTGTAACGTCCCACACTTGTTGCTGTCATTATATCCTTTACTGTATCATTTACCAGTTGCCAGTTTGGTACATGGCGCAACCTTATCTCCTTGTGCTGATCCTCGATCGGATCAGGGCGTGCGGGTGCCATTGACGTTACATGGAAACCGTTACCGGATGTAGCTTCACGATACGGCCAGTAGGCTATGAACTGATAGCTTGCCGTCAGATCCCAGAAACGCAATGGAGAATATGACCACGTTGTTGCGGGGCTGTTCTGGTCCGGATAAATAAGCGTGTTGTCAAACAGTTGTGTAGATGTTTCAGAGACCTTCTTGAAACCGTACATTCCGAATCCTGCGTTTTCCTTAAGTTCTGCTCCATCAAAGCACTGGCTCACCATTGCAGTCATTCTTTCAGAAGGCGTTTCACCTTCAACAATGGCTTTTGTGCCGGCTTCCTCTACGCCAATCCCCATAGGAATCCTTTCATTGATGGTCTCCTTCTCGTGAAAGGTGCATGATTGCAGCAGGGTGGCGGCTGATACCGTCAGAGTCAGTATTGTCAGTATGTATGGATTACGGATTCTCATCTGTCACAAACTGTTTTATTGTTTACGCGCGTCTAGGATGTAAGAAATTTTCCTTACTTGTTGATGTTGTAGATGATAGTGTCGGTCTCAACCCACTCAGATACTGTAGCGGTAAACTCGATGAAGTTATCCTCAATCTCCTTGGCAGGTACTATTTCACCTGTATCGGGATCTTTCTGAACCTGTCCCCACTCATCATTGTCATCAACAACTCCGTCACCGTTACTGTCATAGTGAACCAGAATTACTTCCTTGCCCTCCGGGTTGTTGGTGGGGTCACCGTCAGTAGGATCTTTGTTGGGGTCATTGTCCAGCAGGGTATCAGTATCACCATCCACATTGTCTATGTGGCCGTCACCGTCACGGTCAATACCGCCCTCCAGAAGGCCGTCACCGTCAATGTCCTCCCATGCTACAGGATACTTGTTCCATGTGTCGGGGATGTCATCGTCATCGTTATCTGAATCCTCATACACGTAAATGAAATCGGGCTCATCCGGGTTGTATTGCATTGTTCCGGGGGTGGGGGTATCATCATCGTACTTGATAGTGTCACCTGTGTTAGGATCTATCTGTAAGCTACCGTCACCATCGGCATTCCAAATACGGGTTGATTTGTGCGGGTTGATAGCCAGCAGGTAATTATAACGGTAGTTGGGCTCCCATTCTGAAACAATCTTGTTTGTAGAAAGGTTGTTTGCCTTTACGCCAGCCAGTCTCAGTCCCTCCTTTACAAAGGTTGATGAGGTCTCATCCTTGTAAAATATTTTGAATATTACATCGAGGGTTGCATCCTGTGGTCTTGACTCTGTGCTGAACAGCTTCTGAGGCATCATGAGGTAGTCTTTATAGACGGTGTCAGTCTTTGTCTTGTCCAGGCTTAATCCTCTGTTAAAAATGGTATCCCAAGTCATAATGCCGCTTGTGTTACTCCATGCACCTACAGCCTGATTGTTGGCATCCCATCCGCTCTGGTCATATTTACCTGTATTCTGAATGTTGTTGAGGTTCAATCTCAGGATAGCTACGCTGTCTATGTCTGTAGTCTCAAAGTCAGCACCTATCTTGGTGATTACATTCACATTACTCAGGATGTGGTGGAATATCATATCCACGGCATTGCCCGGTGATATAGCCCTCTTCTCTGATATCATCAGGTCTATCTGCTTATCGGGATCATCGTCCGTGGTGTATGTGGGTATGCTAACTAAGAAGTCGTTATCCATATCCATAGTGTAGCGAGTGGTTGAGTACGGATATACTCCATAGAAAGTGTACTTGGAAGTGTAGTTCCACTGCTTCTTAGGTGAATAGGTCCATTGGGCGCCACCTACGTTAGTTACTTTCTGGTTCTTGAAAACCAAGTCAGTGTACTGGCCGGTTTTCTGTACACCCCAAACTGCCATAGTGTCATCAAGTTTGAAACTGCCTTTACCTGGGGCCATTGAGGCACGTGTCAGGTTGCCTACGTAGTTGTTGAACTCGATGTAAGTACTGTTTATATCATCAATACCTGATGTGTCCAGGAAGAGATTCTCCTGACATGATGATAAAACTGCGATACCCATCAGAACGCTGGTTCTGAAAACTGTGTTTAAAGTCTTTTTACTCATATCAATAAGTTTTTATTTGTTTGTTATTTCAATTTATGTTCTTACTAATTTTCTTATCCTCCCAACCTGACTGTCCGCCGTCAAACGTTATGACATCAGGCCCAATCTTGAATGTTATTATATAGTTACATCCGGGCAGGAATCGGTCAAATTTCTCATCCAGCCTGAACGTTGCATTGAATTCATTTATAAATCCGCCGGGGTTACCGATCTTGTAGCGTATCTGTATGATCTGGCCTGGATTGGCAGTCTGCGGAATGAGCAGTGACTCCATCACATAGACTGCGGTATCAGGTACGCTTACATTCTTGGCACTGCACATAGTGTAGCGGGGCAGGGTATCTACGGGAGTCCATTCCGTAGCCTGTAACTCAGGTGTACTGTTGCTTGTGGCGGTGAAATCACCTTGCCTTATGAAGTTACCTATGGTAATGCTGTCAATTGTCACAGTCATCTCTGATTCTGATAAGAACGTACTGCTGCGTTCCACTTTTATGCAAAGCTTGGAGAGAATATGCTGCATGTTGAATGATACAATATTGTGCTGCATTCCTGACATGCTCTGTACGTTGCGGTCAATCATCCAGTCCACATCCTCCACACCCGCAAAGTTGGCCGGAGTCTCTCCTGCGGCAGTGCTTAGGGTGTTGCTACCGTTCAGGGTTACGCCGCTTATGCTTATACGCATGGTGGCGGGATTTATGGTAGCTGTTGCTCCAGGCACGCTGTTGGCGTGAGGAGCGTATGCACAGAACCTGTATGTACTGTTGTTCTCCCAGTACTTTACAGGTGAATAGGTCCATTTACCCAGAGAACTGTTGAATGTCACTTCCTGGTTGCGGAACAGACATTCAACGGTCTCAATGGGTGTACTTTGCCATCCCCAGACACCCATGGTATTCATGTGGCGGCTGAGTAAGGGCAGGTCAACGGCTTTTGTTCTGACGGGATTGTCAATGAATCCGTCATTAAAGGCAATAGCCAGGCTCTCATTGCCGGAGATGTTATCAAGAACATCTCTGACAGTGTCATCATACACGCATCCTGTCAGGAGTGCTCCTGCCAGAATCAGTATTGCGGTATGTCTGAACAGCCTGTTCATTTTTTTTACTTTCTTTTTTGCCTTACACCTTATATAAAAATATACTTATATATTTTCTCAGGTGCTTGTTGTTTAATTTGCGTTAGCCGTTGCTCTTTTTATAAATATCATTGGGTTGCATATAAGTGAGCTTTCACGCTCTCTTTGTGACCATCAGGGCGGTCAAGCCCTGATGGCCTAAATAGGTTAATTATGCAATTACTCTATTTCAAATTCAGGTTCTGGATCCAATGCATCTGCCCATTCTGCTACATCTGCAGTAAATTCAATTGCATCAGGATTGATTGTGATATGCAAGGTGTTTTGCCAACCTTCGTTAAATGCAAGTGTTGTCTCTGAAATAGCATCACCGTTTGACTTATGACTATCGTTATCATAGTTCTTGAAAGCTGCAACAAGATTGTAGTAATAGGTGAATGTTTCAGTATTCTCACCATTGTTGATGGTGTAAGTTATTTTGAAGTATGGCTCTGATGAATGGCTCGTGCTTTCTACATAAGCTTCGTTTTCAACCTTTAAATATGCTGCAACGGCAGGTTTTGCCTTTGTTTTTGTGATTGAATCTATTTGAGCGGCAGTTGCTGTACCAGCATCAACTGCTGCTTTGATAGTGTTGAATCTTGCTTCGCTTAATTCTGGAGTTTCATACGGCTTAGCAGCTGTATATTCTGCATAATTTGCATAATATGCAACTACTACAGCAGATGTTTCGGCGTGGGCTTTACCATCCAGAGCAACTCTTTCATAGCTAATATCCTGCGGTATTACCAGTGACTCAACTATATATTGGTCATCGTCAGTAACTACTAATGTCTTAGTTGCATTTGCATCCAAAGACAGATAGTTAATCTTCTTGCTGTGATTATATACTGTGTTGCTGTTTTCGGTTTTGTATGCATTAAGGCTCCAACGATTATTGCTGCCTGATTGGTTCGCAGCTGTACTCTCATTAAAATCACCTGTGCCAGGCATGTTGTAAACTCCGAACTCAGTAAGAGTTACTGTGTATGGATCGTCAGGCAAGGTTGTGGCATTTTTCTTAATGCTGACGTTGAGCTTGCTAAGAATGTGGATGAAGTTCAGATGAACTTTGTCGGGATTAGAGACGCTGTAACGATTGGGTAACACTTCACAAGGAGCAGCGATTAATCTATCGATTTCATTGGTTCCATTAAAATTGTTTTGTAGAGCTCCTGGTGCACCTGTTGCGTATGTTGTAGCAGTTGCAAGGTCTCTGAGGTTTACACCAGTCAGAGCAACGTTTGTGGCAGTAAAATAACCATCAGCACTCGTTGCGCCAGCATTGAATGTTGCCCAGTTTGCACTGTTTATTTTGGAAGGTGCTACTGCATAAAAATAATATGCTGAGGCTGACTTATCCCAGAAACGCTTTGGGGAATATGAGTAAGTTGGTGATGCTAGAGTTCCGGCAACAGTAACAGTAGTTCCAACTGTACTTTTATTTTCTGAAAGTGCAGTACCAAATACTTGACTGGCATTTGTTCCAGTCTTGAAACCCCATACATCAAATGTACTGTGGTGTGCCAAGAATGACTGTGTGTAAAGGGCAGAAGAGTTCTCAGCCTTGGTCATTACTGAATTGTCAGTGAACGAGGTGAAGTTGATGGCTCCGTCGTTCTCACTTTCCGGAGATGAATAAGGATCTCGGAGGAAATCATTTCTGTCACATGCTGCGAACATTGCGGCAGCGGCTGCGATAAGTAATAGTTCCTTTTTCATAATTCTCAATTTTTTAGTTATTTACTTTTTTGTTTGTTCGGTTGTTTTGATAGTCCTTTTCTCTTTGTTAGTCGTTTTATTTTTAATCTTCTTCTTCAATTATTTTGTTGGCGTTTATGTCACTCCAGGTTGAAACATTTGCGTCAAATATGATGACATCGGGATCAATGGTGAAGTTCAATGTGTAGTTGTAACCTTCATCGAATTTCTGAAGATTAGCTACATCATAAAGGTCCAATTCATAAGGAAATTCTTCAACGTAATCTCCTGATTGGATTGTGTAGTTCATTGTCAGTATAACCTGGCCTTCAGCAGTAATGGACTGAGGCATAACAAGTGACTCAATGAAGTAGAATGGCTTACCCTTGGTGAATACAGGGGGATTGTCTGTTGAGAAGGTTCCATTGTTCAGAACCTTTCCGCCTTGACCTAATGTGTCGTAAATGAGTGCATAATCGTACGGGTCAGACTTTGAGGCAGTCCATCCGCTGACCTTTGAATCTGAAGTGCTGATGTCATAAAGACTCTCATTGTATGAACCTTTGTCCATTAATCCTGTTATCTCCAAGCCATTGATGGTAACAGTGCAGTCTTGGAGTGCCTTTGATTTTGCAATGGAAACATTTAACTTAGACAGAATATGACGGAAAGACAGGGGTACCTGCTCTGCATGGGTTTTTCCGATTTGGCTATTGCAGCTTGAAATCATCAGGTCCAAGTCCTCTCCGGCTTCAACTGTGAATCCTTTGATTATTACAGTGTCAGTGGGTGTAGCCTGAAGGTTGGTACCCTGCAGTACGTAATCCTCATTTGTCTTGAACCAGTTACCTTGAGCGCCTACTAAAGAATCTGCTGCTGCATAATTGTAGCGTATGGGGTTGGCATTTGATACAGGGGCATAGGCTATGAATTTGTAGTTTGCCTGCTTGTCCCAGAAACGTAAGCCGTCATATTTCCAGTCTCCAAGAACTGCGTCTGCAGTGGTTTGGTATGTGCAGGTAACGCCATCGGGTTTTAGATTGCCTGTAACGGCTTTTCCACCAAATACATACTGGAACTTGGTTGCATCTTTTGCATTAACCTTTGTTCCATAAACGGCGAATGTGTTGTGATAGAACTCCAGATTGTTCTCGCTATCAACATTTCCACGAGTGGATTTCTCAGAGTAAGAAGCAAATCCTATTGCTTCAAGTGAATCCTGATTGTCTTCCAGGAACTTCTCATTGCTGCATGATGCCAGCATGCTGGCAACCGCGGCGATTAAAACTAAGTCGCTTTTTCTCATAAGCCCTTTGTTTTTTATTGTTTGTACTTTTTTAGTTTCTCTCGTTTGTTGAAACGTCTGTGCGTTTCGGTCTTTATCTTTTCTCATAATACCTTATTCTTAATTTATATTAATACTCATTTTGGTTTGTTAAATTCTCTCTGTCTTTTTTAAATTGTCACTTCAGCATTGACCTCATTTGACCAATCCTCAACGGTTGCATTGAATCCGCCGCCTGATGTTGTGGGCTGCTTGTCCAGGAGTTCCTGTGGAATGGTGGATGCGTCAATGTATATTGTTATTACTCCACCGGTGGGCCTTTCATGCATCGGGCCTGTGATGGAGTCAGTTACGTTCCATGAATATCCGTTGCGTAGGGTAAAGCCTATGCCTATGTAGTTCTTGTCAAGTTCAGGTACTTTGTAATCGGCATCGGCCCTTTTCTTTTCCATTTCCTCTATGGGGTTGATTCCGGGCAGTCCCCATGTGAGCATACGGGCGGCCACTATATCGGCATAAACGGAATCACCCGGGCTGTTGGGGTCCGGGACCTTGAGGTTCTTTATGGGCTTGATATCCTCTGTGGTAATGGAGATGGTGTTGTTGAATGTCTTGCGTGAGAACAGGTCAACACCTTGTGACAATCCTGTGATGGTGAGTCCGTTCACACCTATAATGCGGTTGCCTTTCTCATCGCTCTCCTTGTTGTTCTCGATGATCATCTGCACCAGATAAATGAAAGAGTAGGGCTTGAGTTCTGCCTTTACTTTATAGACGTAAATTACATTGCCGTCCTTGTCATACTCTTTAGTGTATAAAGTGGGGTCTTCATTGATGACTATATTATCTACCAATGTGCCAAAGAACTCATCCGGCTCATTATATACGGCGTATGGCTTGGTGTCATCAGGCATGGTGCTGAACCCGTTTTCCGCGCGCGTACGAATATAGCTTACCTGGTTGCTGGAGCGGGTAAAGGCATTATATTTATCAAAGTCATCTGACTGGTAGAAATCAATATATTCTGTTCCGAAGTTATAGAACAGCATGTCATAGATTGATCCCGATGTAAGTCTGATACGGCCTCCGGTTGAGTCAAACAGCATATAGAATGAACTGTAGCGCTCATGCGTGTGGCTGTCAACGTCATAGATGGTGGTCTTGATGAGTTCAGGCCTGGTGTAGTCTATCTTTCCGTAGTATTTCTCATTCCAATCATAATACCACTCGGCTTTCCAGCTTGCATTCCACAGGATGTTGAGCCCTAAATCTGTCATCTGGATTAAAATCTGCGTAGTGTCAACGCGGAGGTAAAGATCTTTACGGATACAAGAGGAATTGACAAACAGACATAGTGCAAAAAACAGACTAATCTGTATCTTTGCACTAATCTTTCCTATCCTATTCTTCCTTGTCATCGTAATAAGTCCTTCTTTTATTTTTATTCTTGTCAAATATACGCATATATAGGATGGCGTTTTTCTTTTTTTTACAAACAGGTTTCCTAAAAATACAAATCACAAATTAGGTTGTGGTTGAAATGTTGACAATGTATATTCAATTTGTGAATTGATAGACAAAACGACAATTGATGTTTTGGCGAAATTTTTGCTAAAATGTAAAAAATGGCGTTAATTTATGCTACGGGCTGATTTTTGTGCTATATTTGCACTGAAAACAGAAATAGGACTAGAATGATAGGAGTTTTTATATACCAGTTGCCGTTTACGGTCTGCATCGCATGGTTCCTGATAGTGGTTATCAGGGGGTGCAGGCATCATGCCGACCATCTGCTTGCGGTGGTGATGGGGCTGCTTTCAATCGGCTTTTTTAGCGGAGCCAACAACCTGGCTGTTAACCCTAATTTGCGGAGTCAGGTCATAATGAATACTATCCTGGAGTTTACGTCGTTAGCTGTGGTGCCCTTGGTGTGCTTCTATATAAGGTCATTGGTGGATGATGTGTATGAACGGGCTCTCTCTTATCTTATGCTGCTCCCGGCGGTACTTATTACCTCGGCAAATGTACTCCTGATAGGCATCATGGGGTTGGATAACACCGCTGAGCTTTTTAACGGGCTGTTCCATAATCTCATTTCTCCCGATAACCTTGACAGGATGCAGAAGATATTTGTGCTTGTATCATACGTGATTTACAAGACTGTGTTCCTTGCATTTCTTGCAGCGGCCATGATGTTCATGGTCTTTTGGCTGCGGCTAAACAAGTTCAGGCCGAGGCATATATGGGGGTTTCTTAAGAGGGGGCGTACATCATTTACGGCCAATATCGTGTGTATCCTCTTTATGATTTATTTTGCGCTATGGGGGTTGTGCATTATCTATAACGAGCCATTCCTGAACATATACTCGCCGTGGTCGGTGGCTTGGTCTGTGAGTGTGGCTGTGGTGCTGTTCCTGGTGGGGTACGTGGTTACTGTGCCGTCGCTCCCCGGCGGCTACATGACATTAGAGCGGCTGCGCCATCCGTTCACAGCCATCCGTCAGACTCCCCAGGAGTATCTGGGCGCCATAGATACCGGTCCTATTGCTGAGGGCACACAATCGGGCTACGATAAGATTATGGATTCATTCAAGCAGCTTATGATAGTTGACAAGGGCTATCTGGATCCAACCATATCGGTCGATGAGATATCACGTCAGCTCAATACCAACCGTACATACGTCTCAAAGCTGGTAAACATCTACTACGGCATGCCTTTCCGCGATTATCTGAACCATCTCCGCATAGAGCACGCCAAGCAGCTCATGACCGATGAGCCCGATGCCGTGATAGACTACATCTCCGCCAAGAGCGGCTTCCAAAGCTCCACCCAGTTCATCCGCAAGTTTCGCGAGCTTGAAGGCCTAACCCCCACCGTCTGGAAGTCCACCCTCCGCAAACGCTAAATGCGTTTTTTTATGTTAATAGTGTAGGCTGTTTGGGGGATTTGATTAAATTTGCGAGTCTCTATGTGCGAGACTCGTTTTTTTGTGAGAATTATCAATTATAACCTATGAATACCAAAATCCAGGAACTTACCGACATTATTTATAATGAAGGTGTTGCTAAAGGTCAGGCTGAGGCTCAGGAGATTGTGGCTGCTGCCAAGGCTGAGGCAGAGAAGATTGTTGCCGATGCCCAGAAGGAGGCTGCTGCTGCTCTGGCTGCCGCAAAGAAGGAGAGTGCTGACAATGCCGAGAACGTGCGTAAGGAACTTAAGCTCTATGCACAGCAGGCTGTAGAGGCTCTCAAGAGTGAGATTGCTACTGTTGTTACGGATAAGATCGTATCGGAATCAGTAAAGGGTTTTACAGCTGACCAGAAGGCTTTCAACGAGTTTATTCTTACTCTGGCCCAGGAGTGGGGCAGCAAGCAGAACATAGAGATTAAGGCCAAGGATGCTGAGCAGCTCAAGAAATACTTTACCGCCAAGGCCAAGCAGTTGCTTGATGGTACGGTAAAGATCACTGAGGTGAACGGTGCCCAGGCTGAGTTCTCCATTCAGCCTGCTGACGGTGCGTATAAGGTGAACTTTGGCACTGAGGAGTTTGAGAACTGGTTCAAGTCAATCCTGCGCCCGCAGCTGGTTGAGACTCTCTTCTGATCTTAACTGGCCAAGATGGGCAACTACTACTATCTTATTGCCGGGCTGGCAGATATAAGCCTTGATGACAGCAAGGTTCCTGCCTCTGCGGAGTCACTGCGTGCGGAGCTATACGATGCTCTTGACGCGGCTGACCGTAAGGTTATGGACATGCTCCTGATGGAGAATGACTGCCGTAACCTTATAAGTATGCTGCGTGACGGTTCTGTAGCTGCTGATGCTCCGCTGGGCCTTTTAAGCGCCGAGCGTATGGAGGAGCTTGTGGCACAGGTCAAGGCTGATGAGGCTCCCGCCAAGGACATTCCGGCCTTTATGTACACTTTTGTGCAGGAGTGGCTGAATGATAGCTGGCGTGAGCATGCTGCATTTGCTGAGGACCGTCTGTGGAGCCTGTTCTATGAGTATGCTATGGGTTCAGGCAATGAGTTCGTACGCAAATGGTATGAGTTCAATCTGGACTTGAACAATATATTATCGGCCATTACGGCACGTACGTACGGGCTTGATATGCAGAAGGTTATTGTGGGTAGTAATGCTACCGCGCAGGCCTTGCGTACAAGCGGCGCGCGTGACTGGGGGCTGAGCCAGGAGTTGGACTTTTTTGATGATGTGGTGCGGCTGATTGATGAGGATGACCTGGCGCAGCGTGAGCGCAAGACTGATCTGCTGCGCTGGCGTTGGCTTGAGGAGAACACCTTCTTCAATTACTTTACTGTGGAGAGGCTGTTCTCATACATGGTACGCTTAGGTATGGTGGAGCGTTGGACTACCCTTGACAAGGAGGAGGGGCAGAAGCTGTTCCGGAAGCTGATAGGTGAACTGAAGGAGCAGACCAGTGTTCCCGCAGAATTCAAAAACTAATTGAAAATTGAAAATTGAAAATTAAAACATAGAACCTGCGTAAGACACGCACCGGATGGTAATTTTCAATTTTCAATTTTCAATTTTCAATTAAATAAAAAAGCTTTCTAGCTTGATTAATTTTAAGATTGAACAAAAAGATAAATATTTAGATAAATGGCTACAAAGGGAATAGTTAGAGGTGTCATAGCGAACATGGTCACACTGAAGGTGGACGGCCCTGTTGCGCAGAATGAGATCTGCTATATTGAGACCGGAGGCGACAAACTGATGTCAGAGGTCATCAAGGTGCAGGGCGAGAATGTGTTCGTCCAGGTATTTGAGAGCACCCGTGGCCTTAAGGTGGGGGCTCCCGCCGAGTTTACCGGCCACATGCTGGAGGTAACGCTTGGCCCGGGCATGCTGTCACACAACTTTGACGGTCTGCAGAATGACCTGGACAAGATGACGGGCGTGTTCCTTAAGCGCGGTGAATACACTTATCCGCTGGATAATGACCGCCTCTGGAAGTTTGAGCCTATCGTGAAGGTGGGTGACAAGGTGCGTGCATCGGACTGGCTGGGTAAGGTTGAGGAGAACTTCCAGCTGCTCAAGATCATGGCTCCGTTCCGGCTTGAGGGTGAATATACGGTCAAGAAGATTGCCGCTGAGGGCGAGTATCGCATCATTGATGAGATTGCGGTGCTTGAGAACGCTAAGGGTGATACCGTAAGCGTGAACATGATCCAGAAATGGCCCGTGAAGGTGGCTATGACCAATTACCGCGAGAAACCGCGTCCATTCAAGCTGCTGGAAACAGGCGTACGTTCTATCGATACGCTGAACCCGATAGTGGAGGGCGGTACAGGATTCATCCCCGGCCCGTTCGGTACAGGTAAGACTGTGCTGCAGCATGCCATCTCAAAGCAGGCCGAGGCCGATATCGTGGTAATTGCTGCCTGCGGTGAGCGTGCCAATGAGGTTGTGGAGATCTTCACCGAATTCCCGGAGCTGGATGACCCGCACACAGGCCGCAAGCTGATGGAGCGTACCATCATCATAGCAAACACGTCAAACATGCCGGTTGCTGCGCGTGAGGCATCGGTATATACGGCTATGGCAATATCGGAGTATTACCGCAGCATGGGTTTGCGCGTTCTGCTTATGGCCGATTCCACTTCACGTTGGGCACAGGCACTGCGTGAGATGTCAAACCGTATGGAGGAGCTGCCTGGTCCGGATGCATTCCCGATGGATATTTCATCTATCATCGCAAACTTCTATGGACGTGCAGGTTATGTTTATCTGAACAACGGCCAGCCTGGCTCAATTACGTTCATCGGAACTGTATCACCTGCCGGCGGTAACCTTAAGGAGCCGGTGACCGAGAATACCAAGAAGGTGGCCCGATGCTTCTATGCCCTGGAGCAGGAGCGTGCCGACCGCAAGCGTTATCCGGCCATCAACCCCATTGATTCATATTCAAAGTATCTGGATTATCCGGAATTTGAGAAATATATTACTGACCGCATCAATGATCAGTGGACCAGTAAGGTTAATGAGCTTAAGACACGTCTGCTGCGCGGTAAGGAGATTGCTGAGCAGATTAACATCCTTGGTGATGACGGCGTTCCTGTTGATTATCACGTAACGTTCTGGAAGTCAGAGCTGATAGACTTTATCGTGCTGCAGCAGGATGCTTTCGATGAGATTGATGCCGTTACCCCGATGGAGCGTCAGGAGACAATCGTGGACCGCGTGATTGACATCTGCCACACTGAGTTCAAGTTTGATACTTTCCTTGAGGTTATTGACTACTTCAAGAAGGTTATCAACCTGTGCAAGCAGATGAACTACCAGCAGTTTGAGTCTGAGAAGTACTTTGAATACGAGAAGGAGCTCAAGGCTCTTCTTGCTGAACGTAAAACCGCTTAACCCGCTATAGCTATGACAACAAAGGCATTCCAGAAG